>JAYRVK010000215.1:0-13250 GCA_041918555.1 Sandaracinaceae bacterium | reverse complement strand
GATCAGGCTTTCGCCCATTGTCCAATATTCCCCACTGCTGCCTCCCGTAGGAGTCTGGCCCGTGTTTCAGTGCCAGTGTGGCTGATCATCCTCTCAGACCAGCTAAGCGTCTTAGCCTTGGTAGGCCGTTACCCCACCAACTAGCTGATGCTACGCAGGCTCATCCTCTGGCGGTAGCCGAAGCCACCTTTTACCCCTGCACCCGGAGGTGCCGTGGTCTCTTGCGGTATTAGCTATCCTTTCGGACAGTTGTCCCCCACCAGAGGGCAGATTACCTACGTGTTACTCACCCGTGCGCCACTCTACTCGCCCCCGAAGGAGCTTTCGCGTTCGACTTGCATGTGTTAGGCCCGCCGCTAACGTTCGCTCTGAGCCAGGATCAAACTCTCCAGTTGAAAACTGTGAGCGTTTGGTTTTCGGAGAAGATCGTCTCGTGGAACGAGGGAAATCCCTCGAGCCAGAGGAGGCCGACGGTCTCCGAGGCTCTAGTCCGATTTGGCTATACCCGATCGCGACCACCGGACTGGGTGGACGCGACATTTGGGACCCGCGAATGTTTTTGCGGAGTCTTCCGATTCAGTTTTCAGGGACCGACGGCGAGGGGTGCGCTGGGCGCTGCCCTCGCGAAAGGGCTGAGGAGAGTAGTCTGAGGGTCTCAGGCCGTCAAGGCCTTTTTTTTGGGACCCCACCCACTGCGCGCCATCGCGGCGCTCTCCGGACCGTCCGATGGCCTCTGCTCACTGCGCGGGCAGCTCGGGGACGGGCGCGGAATCTAGCTGGGTCGCCGGGGCTGTCAAGGGCTTTCCCGGCCGCCTCTCGTCTCTGCTTTCAAGCTCGGGCGCGGGCGCCGGAGCGGGCCGATCACTAGCACCGGCGGGGGGGCTGTCAACGAAATCGCCGGTCGGGCGCGTTCTTTTTTCGGGCCCGCGTCAGTAGAGCGGCAGGACCATTGCGAAATCGCCGTTCTTCAGGCCCAAGTGGGCCATCGCGGCGCGCTCGACGACGATCTCGTGCGGGTCGTTGCCGAGGCGAGCGCGGGCGGGCACCGCGAGGAAGTGCGGTGGGCTGTCCTCGATCCGGGCTACCAGGGAGGGCCGCGCGTGGTCGGCGTCAGGCGCGAGGTCGGCTGCGATCACGGGGCACCGCCGGGTCCGCTGGACGAGCTCGACCTCGTCGGTCGCCGCCATGTAGTGCGGGCCCCCGTCGAAGGGGTCGACGCGCTCGTTGTACCGGAAGCCGATCCGCGTGAGCATCTTGGCGACCCCGCGGGTCTGGGGCCCGACCTGGCCGATGACGTCCTGCGCGAGCTGGGGCAGGAGCGAGACGTAGATGTCCCCGCTCGGGAAGAGCCCGCGGATGAACTCCTTGTTCTTCTTCGAGAGGCGGTCCGCTTCGCGATAGGTCATGCCGGTGAAGTGGCGCCCGACCGCCTCCCAGAGGTGGGAGGTGCCGTCCGGCTCGAGGGGCGGCATGAGCTCCGCGAGGAGGCGAGCCTGGAAGAGGTCGCGCCGGGCCGCGATGTAGAGGAAGCGCGAGTAGGAGATGAGCATCCCCAGGCGCTCGGGGGCGCGGCGCGCGGCAGGGTGCACGACGAGCCCGCCGATCTCGGTGGGCCCGTGGTAGGAGTAGCCGATCGTCAGCACGCGGTGGACGAAGTGCTTGTCGAGGCTCGCGCTGTATCGTTCCTCGTTCCGCACGTCGAAGAAGACGTACGGGAAGAAGCGCGAGCCGAGCTGCGCGATCACCATCGAGGTGCCGACCGCGCGATCGGCGTCGAGGTCGCGCAGCACGAAGACGTATTGACGGTCCTTCGGGTTCTCGATCTGTGCGGTGAACGAGCGCTCGGAGAGGTCGAGGATCCGCGCGATCTCGTCGGTGTCGTGCGGGAGGTTGACCGAATTGAGGTGCTCCGAGAGATCGAAGAGGTCCGCGTGGTCGGCGCGGGTCGCGGCGCGGATCTCGTAGGGCATGTTCGTCAGAAGCTCTTTCGGGTGTCGATCAGGATGGTGACCGGGCCGTCGCCGCGGCTCCGCACGTCCATCATCGCGCGGAAGCGGCCGGTCGCCACGTCGAGCCCGCGCGCGCGCAACCGAGCGACCACGGCCTCGTAGAGCGCTTCGGCACGGGCCGGCTCGGCCGCGCCGGTGAACGACGGGCGGCGGCCGCGGCGGACGTCGCCGAAGAGCGTGAATTGCGAGACGACGAGCACGCCTCCGCGGACGTCCTCGAGCGAGCGAGACATCTTTTCCTCGTCGTCGCGGAAGACTCGCAGGCCGGCGATCTTGTCGGTCATCGCGTCGACGTCTGCGGCGGTGTCGTCGGTCCCCGCGCCGAGGTAGACGAGCAGGCCCGGGCCGATCGCGCCGACGACCTCGTCGTCGACGACGACCGAGGCCTCGAAGACGCGCTGGGCGACCGCACGCACGGGTGCTCGCTACCACGGATGCGATCGGGGAGTCGAGCGCCGCCGCGGGGCGTGGTAGGAACCGGCGTGGGGTTCGCGATCGTCGGGCTGACCGGAGGCATCGGGTCGGGCAAGAGCACGGTGGCGCGCATGTTCGCCGAGCTCGGGGTGCCCGTCGTGGACGCCGACGTCGTGGCGCGCGAGGTGGTCGAGCCGGGGAGCGAGGGCCTCGCCGAGGTGGTCGCCGCGTTCGGCGCCGAGATCCTCGACGACGAGGGGCGGCTCGACCGAGCCGCGCTCGCGGAGCGAGTCTTCGGCGACGCGGCGGCGCGGCGCAAGCTCGAGGGGATCCTCCACCCCCGCATCGCGCTGCGCAGCATGCAACGGCTCATGGCGCTCGGGCAGGAGGGTCACCCCTACGCGATCTACGAGGCCGCGCTCCTCGTGGAGAACGGCTCGCACCGCATGATGGGCGCGCTGGTCGTGGTGGCGGCCGCCGAGGTGACGCAGATCGAGCGCGTGTGCCGACGCGACGACCTCGAGGAGGGCGACGCGCGCACGCGCATCGCCGCGCAGCGCCCGCTCGAGGACAAGATCGCGGTCGCCGACTACGTCGTGTGGAACGATCACTCGCTCGAGGAGACGCGCGCGCGGGTACGGGACATCCACCGCGAGCTGCTCGAGCGCTTCGGAGAGGACCGATGAGCCACGACGAGAAGGTCGCCCTCGTGACGGGGTACCCGACGAGCTTCCTCGCGGTGCGAGTGGTGGAGAAGATCCTCGAGGAGGAGCCGAGCTGGTCGCTCCGACTGGTGGTGCAGGCCAGGCAGATCGAGCGCGCGGAGCGTGAGCTCGCGGGGCTCGACCCCGCGGATCGCGAGCGCGTGCGGCTGCTCGAGGGCGACGCGGCGTCGATGGACCTCGGGCTCTCGGGCCGCGAATTCGTGGACCTCGCCCGAGAGGTCGACTTCATCCACCACTGCGCGGCGATCACGTACCTCGGCGCAACGAAGAGCGCGGCGGAGCAGCTCAACGTCGGGGGCACGCGCGAGGTGCTCGAGCTCGCGCAGGAGGCGGAGCACCTCGAGCGGCTCGTGCACTGGTCGACCGCGCTCGTGTCGGGCGGCCGGCGCGGCTACGTGCTCGAAGAGGAGCTCCTCGCTCCCTCGGGCTTCCGGAACGCGGTCGAGGAGACGCGCTTCCGCGCGGAGTCCTTGGTGCGTCGCAAGGCATCCCAGGTCCCGACCACGATCCTGCGCCCGTCGGTGATCGTCGGCGACTCGACCACCGGCGCGATCGATCGCCTCGAGGGGCCTTACCTGCTCGTGCTCCTCATGCTGAACGCACCCATCGATCTGCGCATCCCGTTGCCTGGCCGGGCGGAGGTGCCGCTGAACCTCGTGCCGATCGACTTCGTGGTGGACGCCGGCTTCGCCATCGCTTCGGATCGCCGCTCGCTCGGGAAGACGTTCCACCTCGTCGATCCGCGGCCGTGCACGGCGCGGCGCGTGTTCGAGCTGATCGCGCAGACGTCCGGGCGTCCGGAGCCGCGCGGGTTCCTCCCGACGAACCTCGCGACGGCGCTCTTGCGCACGCCCGGGCTCGAGCGCTTCGCGAACGTGCCGCGCGCCTTCCTCGAGCAGCTCGCGACGGAGGTCGTCTACGACGCACGCAACGCGCGCGAGATCCTCGGCGAGCTGGGGATCGAGTGCCCGGCGTTCGAGAGCTACGTCGACGTGATGGTCGACTACGTGCGCGAGCAGCAGACGGCGCGGCGCGCGGAGCGCGCGAGCTGAGGGCGCGTCAACGGGGCTTCCACGCGGGCGCGACGAGACGCCGCTTTCCGTCGCGGGCGCGCGCGGAGCCATCGTCGAGGTCGAGGCGATCCCAGCGCTGGCACGTGACCTCCTTGTGCGCCTGATCGAGGGCCTCGCAGTAGTTCGTGAACAAGCAACGGCGCACCTCGGCGCCGCGACCGAGGCGGATCTTCGCGAACCAGTCGGGATCGCACAGGGACTGGCGCGCCGCGGCGACGACGTCCGCGTCGCCCGCTTCGAGGATCGCCTCGGCCTGCCACGGCGAGCAGATCCCCCCGGCGGCGACGACCGACGTCTCGTGCCCGGCCTCGCGCACGGCGCGTCGGATCGCGGCGGCGAGCGGGACGTTCCGTGCGAACGGCCCGCTCGCGTCAATCTTCACGTGCGGCATGCACTCCTGACCGCTCGGGCCGGTATAGGGATATGCGGCCTCGCCCACCTTCGGCGGCTTCGCGTCCTCGAATTTCCCGCCCTTGCTCACGCTGAGGAAGTCCATGCCAGCCTGCGCGAACCGCACTCCGAAGTAGGTCGCGTCGTCGAGCCGGCTGCCGCCCTCGATGACCTCGTCGCCGAGGAACCGCGCGCCGACGCAGTAGCTCGCGCCGAGGCGTGCGCGCACCGCCGCGAAGACCTCGAGGGGGAGGCGCACGCGCTGCTCGCGCGGGCCGCCCCAGCCGTCCGCGCGCGTGTTCCGCGCGCTGAGGAAGGAGGCCAACGTGTAGGCGTGCGCGTAGTGCAGCTCGATCCCGTCGAAGCCCGCGTCGCGCGCGCGCGCAGCCGCATCGACGAAGAGCGGGGGGAGCGTCTCGGGGAGCGCGCGCACGTGCGGCAGGTGCAGATCGGTGACCCGCTCGCGATGACCCATCCGCAGACTCTCGCGGTCGCGCTCCGAGAGGAGCGTGTCGTCGCCGGTTCGGACGAGGTGCTCGCGGATCGCGTCGTCGTCGAGGCCGGGCAGCCGCTCGCGGAGCGCGTCGTCGATCACGAGGAAGCGCCGCAGGAACTTCTCTTGCTCGATGCGGCGCTTGATCGCGAGGAAGTCGATGAGCTGGATCAGGAGCTTGGTCTCGCCCCCGCTGGCGTCGCGCACGACGCGGACGAGCTCGCGCAGGCCGGGGAGGAAGCGATCGTGGCCGATCCGGAGGAGCGGACCGCTCGGCACGTCGCGGATCCCAGTGGCCTCGACCACGATCGCGCCGGGACGACCCTCGGCGAAGCGTCGATACCACTCGAGGACCGCCGGCGTGACGAGGCCGTCGTCGCTCGCGCGCCACGGGACCATCGCGGGGATCCACGTGCGCGCGGCGAGCTCGAGCGGGCCGAGCCGCACAGGCGAGAACCAACGCATCGCGGCCGCCTCGCGAGCGGTCGGCCAGCGCTCGATCGGGAGGAGCCGGGCGAGGCGCTTGTCGGTCACCGTCCCGCGAGCGTCATCGAGCGCACACGGAACGTCGGCGTGGCGATCGACGTGCGCAGATCGAGGTCGTTGGCGACGGCGTCGATCCCCTGGAGCATCGCGTCGAGGTCGAGGGAGATCGTGACCTCCGAGACCGGGAAGGTCTTCTGGCCGTTCTCGATCCAGAAGCCGGCGGCGCCCCGGCTGAAGTCGCCGGTGACCGCGTTGAAGCCGAAGCCCATCATCTCGGTCACGTAGAGGCCCTTCGGCGTCGACGCGAGGAGCTCCTCGGGGGTCTGGTCGCCGGGCGAGAGGATGAAGTTGGTGACGGCCGGACCGACGCCGCCGCTCGAGCCGCGCGACGCGCTCGCCGTGCTCACCGCGCCCAGCTTGCGCGCCGCGGAGCAGTCGAGGTGGGAGGTGCGCAGGATGCCCAGCTCCACGACGACGTTGCGGCGCGATGCGAGGCCTTCTCCATCGAAAGGGCGCGAGCCGGGCGCGCGATCGAGCAGCGGGTCGTCGATGACCGTGACGAGATCGCTCGCGACCCGCCCGCCGACGCGATCGACCAGGTAGCTCGACCGGCGCCAGATCGCGCCGCCGTTGATGCACCCGGCGAGGAGGCCGAGGATCGAGCGGCCGACATCGGGGTCGAAGACCACGGGGCACTCCTGGGTCTCGACCTTGCGCGCGCCGAGCTTCGCGACGGTGCGCCGCGCCGCCTCGCGTCCGACCTCGTCATCGGGCAGGAGCTCGTGGAGGTGTCGCCGCGCCGTCCAGTAGTGGCCGCTGCGCTTCTTGCCGTCGGCGTCGTCGGCCACGGGGTGGACGGAGAGCGAGGCGTAGGTTCCGCGCGTGGCGGCGGCGAAGCCGCCGCTCGTGACGAGCGCACGGCCGCCCGCCGCGCGGGTGAACGTCGCGCCCTCGCTGTTCGTGATGCGCGCGTCGGCGGCGCGCGCGGCGGCCTCGCCGGCCTTCGCGTGCGCGAGCGCGGTCGCCGCGTCCACCGTCCCGACGGCGTCGTCCCACAGGTCGAGCTCGGCGTGCTGCGCGGGCGTCGAGAGGAGCGACGGATCGGGCGGACCCGCGCACTCGTCCGGCTGCGACAGCCGCGCGAGCTCGATCGCGTCCTCGACGAACCGCTCGACCCCGCGCGCCGTGAGGTCGCTCGTGTACGAGACCGCGACCTGCTTGCCGAGCATCACGCGCAGGCCGAGCGCGCGGCTGCCCGCCTCCTCCACGAGCTCCGGCTCGCCGAGGCGGGCCTTGGTCGAGAGGTGCGAGCCCTCGGAGACGACCGCCTCCGCGACGTCCGCGCCTTGCGCGCGTGCGCGCTCGACCACGCGGTGCCCGAGGTCGATCAAGTCGTTCAGCGCGTCAGCCAATCTGCGTCCCTCCGACCGTCATCCCCGAGATCTTCACCGTCGGGCAGCCCACGCCGACGGGGACGCTCTGCCCTTCCTTGCCGCAGGTCCAGATACCGTCCGAGAGCTCCATGTCGCGGCCCAGCATCGTCACCTTGCGCATCACGTCGGGCCCGTTGCCGATCAGGTTCGCGCCCTTGAGCGGCGCGGTCAGCTCGCCGTCCTCGATGAGGTAGCCCTCGGTCAGCGAGAAGACGAAGTCTCCGTTGGAGATGTCGACCTGACCTCCGCCGAACTTGCTCGCGTACACGCCCTTCTTGACGCTCCGCACGATCTCTTCGGGGTCGTGCGGGCCCGCGATGAGGAGCGTGTTCGTCATGCGTGGCATCGGATGGCTCTTGAAGCTCTCGCGCCGTCCGTTGCCCGTCGCCGTCACCCCGAAGAACGCTGAGGAGTGCCGGTCCTGCATGTAGCCACGCAAGATACCTTGCTCGATCAGGACGGCGCGCTCGGGCACCCGGCCCTCGTCGTCGACGTTGATCGATCCGCGGCTGTTCGCGAGCGTGGCGTCGTCGACCACGGTGCAGAGCTCGGACGCGACCCGCTCGCCGATGCGGTCGGAGTAGTTGCTGGTCTTCTTGCGGTTGAAGTCGGCCTCGAGGCCGTGGCCCACCGCCTCGTGGAGGAGGATCCCGCTGTCGCCCGGCGCGAGCACGACCTCCATCTCGCCCGCCGGCGCCTCGCGCGCGTCGAGCATCACGACGGCCTGGCGAACGGCCTCGGCGGCGTGCTGCTCGGGGGTCTTGCCGTCGAAGTAGTCCCAGCCCACACGCCCCCCCCCGCCGGAGGAGCCGCGCTGGCGATTGCCGTTCTGCTCGACGATCACGGACACGCCGATCCGCAGCAGCGGCTGGCGGTCGCGCACCATGAGCCCGTCGCTCGTCGCGATCAGGATCTCGCGCACTTGCTCGGCGAACGAGGCCTCGACCCGCTGCACGCGCGGGTCGGCCGCACGCGCGGCCGCGTCGGCGCGGGCGAGCAGCTCGCGCTTCTGCTCGCCGGGGAGGTCGAGCGAGATCCCCTCGAAGGCGTAGCGGCTCGCCGCGTCGACGATGCCGAGCCCGATCGGCTCGGGGGCGCCGCCGCCGTCGGCGATCTGCGCGGCGGTCCGCGCCGCGCGCTCCATGGCCTCGACGGAGAGGTCTTCCACGTAGGCGTACCCGGTCGCGTCGCCCTTCTGCACGCGCACGCCGAGGCCGGTGCTCACGGACCGACCCGCGCTCTTGAGGATGCCCTCTTCGTAGGAGTAGCTACCGGAGACGTCGTACTCGAAGAAGAGGTCGGCGTAGTCGCCGCCCGCGGAGAGGGCGATCGTGAGCAGGCGCCGGGCGATCTGCGCGTCGACCGCGGCAGGGCCCCCGGGCGCGAACGGCGCGGAGTAACGGCTCATCGCGCGGACTCTAGTGTCCTGCCCTTGCGGACACCAGACGTCCTTGAGGTAAGCTCCGGCCCGCAGGGAGGAACGAATGCAAGAGCACCAGGAGGCGATGGTCAAGTCGTTGATCGCGGTCGCGTGGGCCGACGGGCGCATGGACGGCGAGGAGACCGAGGTCATCGAGGCGCTGCTCGGTGCGTTCGAGGTGCCCGAGGAGCAGGCCGAGGCGCTGCGCGAATTCGCGAAGGCGCCGAAGAAGCTCGAGGACGTGCCGCTCACCGATCTCTCGGCGTCCGACCGACGGCTGCTCCTCCAGCACGCGGTCATCCTCACGTTCATCGACGGCGAGCAGTCCAAGGAAGAGGCGACGATCCTGACGGAGCTCGTCGAGCGGCTGAGGATCCCGGCGGCCGAGGCGAAGGTGCTGCTCGAGGCCTCGGAGGCGCGCGCGAAGCGGCTGCTCGACCTCTTGTGAGCCTCGGGTCGCCGACGACGCTGCTCCTCGACGCGGGGAACACCGTCGTGTTCCTCGACATGGCGGCGGTGGCGTCGGTGGCGGCGCGCGAAGGCGTTTCTGTCGAACCGGCGCGCCTCGCCGCGGTCGAGGGGGCCGCGAAGCGGCGGTACGAGGCGCTCCTCGAACGAGGTGGGTCGCACGAGTCCGGCTGGCGCCTCTACCTCGCGACGCTCCTCGCCGAGGCCGGGGTGGAGGAGCGCGCGGCGCACGCGCTGGTCGATCCGCTCCGCGTCGCGCACGACGAGCTCAACCTCTGGCGCCGGGTGCCCGACGAGCTCCCGGCGGCGCTCGATCGCGCACGCGCGACGGGGCTCCGTCTCGGGATCGTGAGCAACTCGGAGGGGCGGCTGCCCGAGCTGTTCGCGCACGTGGGCCTCGGCGACGTCTTCGAGGTGATCGTGGACTCGGCGAACGAGGGGGTGCGCAAGCCCGACCCCGAGATCTTCCGCCGTGCCCTGACGCGTATGGGGATCCGCGCAGAGGACGCGCTCTACGCGGGCGACATCCCGAGCGTCGACGTCGAGGGCGCGCTCGCCGCGGGGCTCCACGCGGCCTTGATCGATCCGCTCGACTTCTATCCCGACCACGCGCGCTCGCCGCGCTACGCGTCGGTGGCCGCGCTCGTGGCGGACCTCAGACCCGCTCGAGGATGAGCGCGAGCCCCTGACCGACCCCGATGCAGAGTGTGGCGAGGCCGAGCGTCGCGTCGCGCCGCCGCAGCTCGTGTGCGAGGGTCACCACGATCCGCGCGCCGCTGCAGCCGATCGGATGGCCGAGCGCGATGGCGCCGCCGTTGACGTTGACCTTGTCTTCGTCGAGGCCGAGCTCGCGCACGCACGCGAGCGACTGGGCGGCGAACGCCTCGTTGAGCTCGACGAGATCGAGATCCCGCACCGAGAGCCGCGCCTTCTCGAGCGCGCGGCGCGTCGCGGGGATCGGGCCGATGCCCATGTAGTTCGGGTGGACCCCCGCGACCCCGCTCGCGCGGACGCGCGCCAGAGGCACCAGCCCGTGCGCGCGGGCGTACTCGTCGCTCGTGAGGAGGAGGGCCGCGGCGCCGTCGTTGAGCGGCGAGGAGTTCCCCGCGGTGACTGAGCCGCCCTCGCGGAACACCGGGCGCAGCCTGGCGAGCGCGTCGGGGGTGCTGTCCGCGCGCGGGCACTCGTCGCGCGCGAACGAGCCGGGCGGCTCCTTCTTCGAGGGCGCGGGCGTCTCGACGGGCACGACCTCGGACGCGAAGCGACCCGCCTCCCACGCGGCGACCGCCTTCTGATGGCTGCGGCACGCGAACGCGTCTTGATCGGCCCGCGAGACGCCGTGCTTCTCGGCCACGTTCTCCGCCGTCTCGCCCATCGAGATCAGGTCGAACCGCGCGGCCATGCGCGGGTTCGTGAAGCGCCAGCCAAGGCTCGTGTCGTAGACCGCCGGGGGCGTGCGCGGGAGCGCCTCGTCGGGCTTGGGCATCGCCCACGGCGCGCGGCTCATCGACTCGACCCCGCCCGCGACGACGACGCGGTGATCGCCGAGCTTGATCGCCCGAGCGGCCTGCAGGACGGCCTCGAGGCCGCTGCCGCAGAGCCGGTTCACCGTCACGCCGCTCACCTCGTAGGGCAGGTCCGCGAGGATCGACGCCATGCGCGCGACGTTGCGGTTGTCCTCGCCGGCTTGGTTCGTGTCGCCGAGGATCACCTCCTCGACGTCCGCACGCGCGGCGCCCTGGCGCTCGAGCAGCGCGCGGATCGCGCCCGCGGCGAGGTCGTCCGGACGAACGCCGCTCAACCCGCCGCGGTGGCGGCCGATCGGGGTGCGCACCCCATCCACGATCACGGCTTCGGTCATGTCTCAGTCTCCGTGTGTCAGGTGCCCCGGAACTCGGGCTTCCGCTTCTCGTTGAACGCGGCGATGCCCTCGGCCGCGTCGTGGCTCTCGAAGAGGCGCTGCTGGAGCTCGCGCTCGAGCGCCAAGCCTTGCTCGAACCCGACCTCGAGGCCGGTCTGCACCGCGCGCTTGATGTGGCCGACCGCGAGCGACGCCTTGTTCGGTGGGCAGAACGAGCGCGCGTACTCGCGCGCGCGATCGAGGAAGCCGTCGCGGTCCCAGACCTGATCGACGATGCCGAGCTCCGCGGCGCGGTGGTAGTCGATCAGGGTGCCTTCGCACATCAGCCGGATCGCACGCGACTTGCCGACGAGGCGCGCGAGGCGCTGCGTGCCGCCGGTGCCCGGGAGGACGCCGAGCGCGACCTCGGGCAGGCCCACCTTCCCGCTCCCCGCCGCCGCGACTCGGAGATCGGCGGCGAGCGCGATCTCGAGGCCACCGCCCACGCAGTGCCCCTCGAGGGCGGCGATCACCAGCTTCGCCGTCTGCTCGAGCCGGAGCATGGTCTCGTTGGCGTGCAGACAGAAGTAGTACTTGAAGCGCGGCGTGACCTCTTGGAGCATCGCGATGTCCGCACCAGCGCAAAAGAAATTGCTCCCTGCGCCGGTGAGCAAGAGGACGTGGACCGAGTCGTCGAAGCGGGCCTCGAGGATGGCCTCGTCGAGGTCCTTCATCATCCGCAGGCTGTACGCGTTCGCCGGCGGGTTGCAGAGCTCGAGGGTCGCGACGCCCGCGTCGACGGAGTAGCGCACCAGCCCGTTCGTCATCGACCGCATGGAGGCGAGGACGCCTCCTAACGCGGAACGGGCCGGCGCGCAGTGCGCTTCGTCAGAGCATCGCGCGGCAGTCGCGGACCGAGCGGCCGGTGCCTCGCTCCACGCACTGCTGGTAGGCCGCCCGCGAGCCCTCGCGGTCGCCGAGCTCGCCGCGCGCGGCGCCGAGGACGAGCCAGCCCATCGCGTTGGTGGGATCGGCCGCGACGGCGCGCTCCGCGAGGTCGCGCGCCTCGGTGTTCTGCCGCCGGTTGAGCGCGCGGAGCGCCTGGCTGGCGAGCGCGGCGGCGTCCTCACCGGTCGGCGCAGCGGGCGCCTCGGCGGCGGGAGCCTCGACCGCGGGGGCCTCGGCCGCCGGCGCTTCGGCCACGGGCGCCTCGGCGACCGGCTCCTCGACCGCGGGCTCCTCCACGGCAGCGACGGGCTCCTCGACGGCGGCGACCGGCGCCACGACGGAGGGGGCCTCCGCGGTCGGCGCCGGCTCGGCCGCGGGCTCCGCGCCCGTGGGCTCCGACGATGGCTCGGGCATGACCGGGGGGGGGTGATCGATGAGCTCGGCGGGACGGGCCGCGCCGCTCAGCGCCTCCGGCCGCGGCATCACCATGTTCTGGTAGGCGAGGTAGCCGCCGATGGCGAGGAGCCCGCCCGCGAGGATCGCGAACGTGGCGTACTTCCAGCGCTGCATCCCCTTCGAGATCGGGAGGACGGACTTCTCGAGGTCGTCCCACGTCTCCTGCGCGACGGGCTTGGCCTCCTTGTCGCGCCGGAAGAAGTCCTCGGCGACGGCGCGATGCTGCCCCGTCGCCGTGACCGCCTGGATCTCGGCGCTCGTCGTGGTGACGATCTTCTTGCGCCGCTTGTCCGCGGCGTCTGCCGACTCGGCGACCGCGGGCGCCACCGCGCTCTCGGCGGCGGCGGGCTGCACCTCCGGCATCGCCGGCGTCGCGTGCTCCTCGACCGCGGGAGCCGCGATCGCGGCCGGGACCGTGTCCACGATCGTGTCGCTGCTCGGCGCGGCCGAAGGCTTGGAGTGGCGCGACTCGCGGCGCTGCTTCCGGCGCTCCCGCTTGGAGAGCTTGCGGCCCTTCTCGGCGACGCCCGCCTCACCAGACTCCATCGTGGAATCCTCGTCCCGACGCGCCTCCTCGGCACGCAGGGCCTCCGCCACGCGCGCCTCTTCCGCGCGGCGCGCGTCCTCGGCCCGGCGGGCCTGCTCGGCGACGCGGGCCTCGTCGGCGCGGCGGGCCTCCTCCGCTCGGCGGAGCTCCTCGGCGCGGGCGGCCTCCTCTTCCGTGCGACGCGCCTCCTCAGCGCGACGCGCCTCTTCGGCGACGCGCGCCTCCTCGACGATGCGTGCCTCTTCCGCGTGCCGGGCGTCCTCGGCCCGGCGCGCCTCCTCGGCGGCGAGGCGCGCCTCCTCGGCCCGGCGTGCCAACTGGCGCGCTTCCTCCGCCTGGCGCGCTTCCTCCGCCAGCCGCGCTTCCTCCGCCTGGCGCGCTTCCTCCGCCTGGCGCGCTTCCTCCGCCTGGCGCGCTTCCTCCGCCCGACGCGCTTCCTCCGCCTGGCGCGCTTCCTCCGCCTGGCGCGCTTCCTCCGCCTGGCGCGCTTCTTCCGCCTGACGCGCTTCCTCCGCCCGACGCGCTTCCTCCGCCCGACGCGCTTCCTC
>JAYRVK010000214.1:0-3109 GCA_041918555.1 Sandaracinaceae bacterium | reverse complement strand
CGCGCGACGGGGGTCGAGTACGTGCGCGACGGAGCATCGAGCAAGGTATCTTGCGGAGAGGTGATCCTCTCCGCGGGCAGCATCACCTCGCCCCACCTCCTCATGCTCTCCGGGATCGGGCCCTGCGCCGAGCTCGAGGCGCACGGCATCGAGGTCGCGCACGACCTGCCCGGCGTCGGACAGAACCTCCAGGACCACCTCGCGGTGCCCGTGATCTGGGCGTGCCGCGAGCCGATCTCGCTCCTCTCGGCGGAGTCCCCCCTGAACCTGCTGCGGTGGCTGATCTTCGGGCGCGGGCCGCTCGCCTCGAACGTCGCCGAGGCCTGCGCGTTCGTGAGGACGCGGCCCGAGCTCGGCGCGCCGGACCTCGAGCTGGCCTTCGCGCCGGTACCCTTCATCGGGCACGGCCTGATCCCGCAGACGGAGCACGCGCTGACGATCGGGCCGGTCCTGCAGCAGCCGAAGAGCCGCGGCGCGATCCGGCTGAGGAGCGGCGATCCGATGGATCGCCCGCGGATCGTCGCCGACTACCTGAGCGACCCGGGCGGTGAGGACCTCGCCACGATGGTGCGCGGCGTCGAGCTCGCGCGGCGGCTCTTCCGCGCGCCCGCGCTCGCGCGGCACGTGACGGAGGAGCGCTACCCCGTCCCGGGCGCGAGCCCCGAGGACCACGTGCGCGCGAACGGGCAGACCCTCTACCACCCCGTCGGCACGTGCCGCATGGGCCGCGACGCGAACGCGGTGGTCGACCCGGAGCTCCGCGTGCGCGGCATCGACGGGCTGCGCGTGATCGACGCGTCGATCATGCCGGTGATCATCCGCGGGCACACCCACGGGCCCACCGTGATGATCGGCGAGCGCGGCGCGGACCTGGTGCTCGGTCGCGCGCAGGCCAGGGGCCGCCCCGTGGTCTCGCGCGAGCCGAGGCCGGCGCTCCACGCGTAGGCGCGATCGAGCGATCGTGGTACCAACCGAGCGCGATGGGCTCGGAGGCCGCGTTCGGTTTCGCCGTGGTCAACGCGGGCTCGGAGCGCGCCATCAAGTCCGAGATGGCGCGGCTGCGGCCCGCCGCGCGGCTCGCGTTCTCGCGGCCCGGGCTCGTGACCTGGAAGGACGAGGACGTCGACGCGCGCTATGGCGCGGGCTCGGTGATCGCGCGGGTGCGCGGGCGCTCGCTCGGGCGCGTGCAGGACCTCGCGGCGATCACCGCGCTCGCGGCGGGCCGCGCGGTGCACGTGTTCGCGCGCGACGAGACCGAGGACGGGCCGAGCCCGGAAGGGGAGGCGCGGGCGACCGCGATCCGCGAGGCGCTGGCGATCGGGCGGGCGCGCGCGCTCGCGCGCGGCGACGAGGTGCTCGACGTGATCGTGGATCCCAGCGGCGTCGTGCTGGTCGGGGTCCACGTCCACGACGAGCGCGCGTGGTCCGTGCCGGGCGGGCGCCCCGCGATCGACGTCGACCCCGAGGCGCCCTCGCGCGCGTACCGCAAGCTCGAGGAGGCGCTCGCGTGGGCGGGGCTCGCGCCCGAGGTGGGGAGCGTGGCGCTGGAGCTCGGCGCGGCGCCGGGCGGCGCGGCGCTCGCGCTCTGCCGGCGCGGCGTGTCGGTGGTCGCGGTCGATCCGGGCGCGATGGATCCGCGGGTGCTCGCGCGCGTGGGGCCCGGCGACGCGCGCGTGACCCACGTCGCGAAGGCCGCGGCCGAGCTCGTGAAGGCCGACGTGCCGGCCGCGACCTCGCTGCTCCTCTGCGACGCGAACCTCGCGCCGCCGATCGCGCTCCGCTACGTGACCAAGGCCCTCTCGCTCGCCCCGCGCGCGGCCCTCGCGATCCTCACGCTCAAGGTCAACGACGACGCGGCGCTCGCGGGGATCGGGAAGGCCCTCGAGCGGGTGCGCGCGCTCGGCTTCGCCGACGTGCGCGCGACGCGCCTTCCCTCGAACCGCTCGGAGATCTGCGCGGTCGCGCGCCGCACCGTGCGGGGGTGATCCGCGCGCGAGGCGGCGTAGGCTCCCTCACGTGGGCTTCCTCCTGAAGGTCGCGGCGGTCGCGCTCCTGGGCTGGCTCCTCTTCGAGCTCGGGCGCGCGCTCGTGCGGCGCACCCGGGCTTCGGAGGCGCGCCGCGAGCGCGCGCGGGCCCTCGCGACCGCGGCCACCGCGGTGAAGGCGCTCCCGGGCGGGGCCCCCGAGCGCCCGGTCGTCGTCTCGAGCGCCTCGGTGGTCGAGGCGCGCGCCGAGCGCGAGACGTGCCCGATCTGCGACGTGCCGATGCGCATCGAGGGCCACTCGGTCGACGCGACGAGCACGGAGGAGCCGCTCCGCGTCGTCGCCCTGCGCTGCCGCCGCTGCCGCCACCACCGCCCGTTCTACGTCCGCATCGAGCAATTCGAGTTGCACTAGCGGTTACACGCGGAGGTCGCGGGGCCAGAGGCTCGGGGGCTCGATCGGCTCGGGCCACGGCGCGGGTGGGGTGCGCGGGAGCTCGAGCCAGCGCGGCGTGGTGAGCCGATGCAGGAACGCGCGGTGCTCGGCGTCCGAGGCGCGGTCGACCGTGCAGAGGACCCGCGGCGAGTAGTCGAACGGGGGGAGGTCCGCCGCGCCGAAGAGCTCGTCGGTCAGCGTGCTGCCGCCCATCGGCTCGGCCGCTCGCGGGTGGAACGCGCGGCCCGGGCCGAGCCAGAGGCCGGTGAGGAAGTCGATGAACAGGCCGCCCCGCCACGCCCAGTACTCGCTGGTCGGGCGCTCCGGGTGGGCGGGATCGAAGAGGCTGACGAAGTCCTGGTAGAGGCCGAGCCAGCGCGCGCTGCCGGGCTCGACGCGGCCGATGGGGGCGCCGTCGGTCGGGTCGAAGACGTAGAGGCGCGGCGGCGCGATCGTCGAGAGCTCGTGGAGCGCGACCGCTCCGTCCCACACCCAGCGCGCGTCCCAGCGCGCGCTCTTCGCCGAGACGCGGCGGCCGAGCGCGTCGTACGTGTACGCGAGCACGTCGCCGCCCGGGAGCTCCACGCTCGCGATGAGGCCGTCGACCCCGTAGCGGTAGGCCCAGCGCCGCCCGTCGGGCGACGTCCACGCCGCGATGCGGCCCGCCGCGTCGCGCTCCACCTCGCCCTCG
>JAYRVK010000213.1:0-4731 GCA_041918555.1 Sandaracinaceae bacterium | reverse complement strand
GTTGTCGATCCCTCGCACCAGGAACTGCCGTAAGCCGCAGGTGGCCGTGGTTGGCGTCGCCCAGAAGCGTCTCGGGCAGCGCCCTGCTGGCTCCGAAGGCGCCTCCAGGTCATCGCGGCCACTCGGTCCAGGCCCGCGTCGAGCCGCTCGACCTCGGCTCGCACGACGTAGCCCCAGGCGGCGGCCAGCTTCAGCTGGCTGCGCAGCTCGTGCAACGAGCCTTGCGCCGTCTGGATCCGCTCGCGGCGGTGCCCCTGCCGGACCCCGTCGGCCTCGGCGTGGTTCTCCGATCACCGACGTCGCGGCCCGCTTGGCCTGATCGGCGAGGTTGCGGTCTCCGGTCCCGGCTCCGGTCCGGGTCTCCGGTCCCGGTCCCGGACCGATTCATCGACAGCCTTCGAGCTCCCGAGGGCGCTCGCGAGCGGTGTCGCCGAGCCGATTCTGCGACAGACTTCGGCCGGTGCGGCACCTCCTCGCCATCGCGTTCGCGCTGACCGCCGGGTGCGGGGGCGAGGATCCGGTCCCCGCGACGGGCCGGGTCCGCGGCGCGGCGTCGGACGACGCGCTCTGGGTGCTCACGTACAACGTCAACTTCGAGCGCCCCTCGGACGCGACGGTGGCGGCGATCGAGGAGGCCGACGCGGACCTCGTGTTCCTCCAGGAGACGCACGAGGACTGGGAGCGCGCGATCCGCGCGCGGCTCGAGGCGCGCTACCCCCACCTCGCGTTCCACCACGCGCCGAACGAGGGCGGGATGGCGATCCTCTCGCGGCACCCCTTCCGCGAGCGCCGGCACGAGATCGCGCGCGGCGGCGCGTTCCCCGGCTGGCGCGGCGCCGTGCAGACGCCGCTCGGCGAGCTCGACGTCCTGCACGTGCACCTCCATCCCCCCCTCGAGGACGGCAGCCTCGTCGTCGGGTACTTCACGACCTCGGACCACCGGAGCCGCGAGCTCCTCCACCACGTCGGGGGCGGGGTGCCCGATCTCGTGCTCGGCGACTTCAACGAGGGGCAGGGCCCGGCCGTCGCGCACCTCGAGGCGCTCGGGATGCGCGACTCGCAGGCCGAGTGGCCGCCCCTCGAGCAGACGTGGACGTGGGACACCGGCACGACCGAGCTCGTCGGGCGCCCGGACCACGTGTTCGCGGGGCCGGATCTGCGCGTCGCATCGGTGCAAGTCATGTTGCAGGGCGGCTCCGACCACCGGCCGCTCCGCGTCGCGCTGGAGCGCGCCCGATGAGGGGCACCACGCGCGGCGCGATCTGGATCGTGCGCGCGGCGTTCGTCGCCGCGCTCGCCGTGGAGCTCTTCGCGCTCCACTTCCCCGCGCCCGACGGCGTGACGCGGACCGGGCGCGCCGGCGACGTGAACCGCGCGTGGAGCACGGCCGGCGACGTGGCGCGCGCGGGGGGGCGCTTCGTCCCCGACGCGGTCGACGCGATGCTCGACCCGTTCGTCGACGACAAGCTCGCGCACTTCGTCCTGTTCCTCCCCCTCGGCGTGCTCGCGGCCGCGGAGCGCCGCCTCCACGGGCCGCTCGGGCGGCGTCGGATCGCGGCGATCCTGCTGGGCCTGGTCCTCTACGCGATCGCGGGAGAGCTCGCGCAGGGCCTCTTCGATCGCTCCCCCGAGCTCGGGGACTTCGCCGCGAACGCGCTCGGGGCGCTCGTCGGGGTGGGCTTCGTGGCGCTCTTCACGCGCGCGCCGAGCCCCCGCGCCGCGCTGGCCGAGGTCCGCTACAATCGCGGTCGGAGCGGGGATGGCTCCCTCGGCGAGGAACTTCGATGATGCAAAACTACCTGACGATGGGTCTGTGTGCCGTGGCGCTGCTCTGGGGGTGCGGCGGTGACTCGGGGGGCACCGACGCGGGCACGGTCATGCTGATGGACGGCGGCGGCGGCGGCGGGATCGACGCGGGCGGCGGCGGCGGGATCGACGCGGGCGGCGGCGGCGGGATCGACGCGGGCGGAGGCGGCGGGATCGACGCGGGCGGCGGCGGAACCGACGCGGGCGGCGGTGGCCCGCGCGACGCGGGCGACAGCACGGGCACCGTCGACTGCATGGGCACGGCGTGCGACGCCGACACCGAGATCTGCTGCATCATGGGGGGGCTCGGCGGGGGCGCGACCGGCATGTGCATCCCGAACACGGAGATGTGCATGGGCGGCGCCGCGGCGTGCGACGGGCCGGAGGACTGCGAGGGCGCGGAGGTCTGCTGCGCGATGATCTCGGGCCTGAGCGGCGCGGCGGCGTGCACCACCGAGGCCTGCGGCGGCGGCTTCACCTCGTTCGAGCTCTGCCACGACGCGTCGGACTGCACGGACACCACGCAGATGTGCTGCCCGATCATGATGTTCGGGTTCTCGGGCGCGTACTGCGCCGCGATGTGCGGCTTCGGCCCCTGATCGTCCTCCAGCGCGAGGTTCCGCGCGGGTTCCACCGCGGGGAGGTTCCCGTTTCGCCGTCCGTCGTGCGAGCTTAGGAGTACTCACCACACGACGGACGGGATGCCCTCATGTTGACGATCAGCCGCAATCTTCTGGGACACGACATCAAGGAAGCGATCCGCCAGCTCCGCTTCGGGCTCGCCCAGAACGCGAACGCGATGACCGTGTACAACAACGGGACCGCGCCCTACCTCCCCAACGCGGGCCAGGGCAACACGTACTACGAGTACGACGTCGGCCAGGGCCGCTTCAACCGCGGGCGCGCGCGGATCGTCGGGCTCTTCGCCGCGAACGGCGCGCTGCTCGCGATGTACTTCACCAGCACGCACTACGCGAGCTGGCGCGAGATCATCTGAGCTCACTCCGATGCGGAGGACGACCCGTGAAGCTCTAGCTCACCGGCGCCGGCGGCCGCTGCGCTCGGAGAGGAGCGCGAGGGTCTCGTCGCGCATCGCCTTGGCGAAGAGGAGCTTCACCGCGCGCAGCCCCGGCGGCACGAGCGCGTCGACCGCGTCTTGGAGCTGCTTGGGGGTCGGGCGCTTGCGCCGGCCGGCGACCTCTCGGGCGAAGTGCGCGACGACCTCCTGGCTCGCCCTCCGGATGTGCCTGGCGAGGATCGCGTGCGCCTCGATGGCCGCGTCGAGCCCGAAGCCGGCGCGCTCGATCTCGAGGGCCACCGACAGCAAGGCGGGGCTCCGCACCACGTAGCCCGCGCCGCCCTCCTCGATCAGCCCGTGGCGCAGCAGGTCGCCGATCAGGCCGGGGCGCGGCGCGCCGCCGAGGAGCTCGCCGAGCTCGGCCTCCGTGACCACGCGCGCGCGGTCCTCGAGGAAGCCCGCGGAGAGGCGGCTGTCGGTGCCGAGCCACTCCTCGAGATCGACCTCGCCCCGATCCGCGCGCTCGAGCAGCTCGCGCATCGCGCGGATCTTCAGCCCGCGGTCCTGGAGCTTGCCGATCACCTCGAGCCGCGCGACGTGCTGCGGGCCGTAGTAGGCGACGCGCCCCCGGATGATCGGCTTGGGCAGCGTGCCCTTCGATTGATAGAAGCGGATCGTCCGGCTCGGGATGCGCGTCTGCGCCGCCAGGTCGTCGATCGTGAGCTCCGCCTCGCTCTCGGCCACGAGGGCGACAGTGTCCTCGGCCCCGCGCGCCACCGCAACGGCGACGCTCACGCGGCCACCCGCGCGGTGGCCATCGGCTCGGGGCGGCCGAGGCGCGCGATCTTCTTCAGCGCGCTCCCGAGCGTCCGGGGCCAGCTCGCGCTCCGGTGCTCGACGCCGTGCTCCTCGCAGATCCGCTTCACCTCGGGCGCCACCTGGCGCAGCCGCTGGGTCGGGAAGCGCGGGAAGAGGTGGTGCTCGATCTGCAAGTCGAGCGCGCCGCAGAGCACGCTGACCGGGAAGCTCACCTCGAAGTCGTTGCTCGCCTCGACCTGCATCGCGTACCAGTGGCCGCGGCCCGCGGGCGTCGTGCCCTCCGGGTAGCTCGCGGTCTCTTCGCCGACGTGGCCGCAGAAGATCGTCACGGCGGAGTACACGTCGCGCATCACGTCCGAGAGGACGTTGCCGAAGAGGACCTTCGGGAACAGCGGGCCCGCGAGCGCCGGCCAGAACACCCACTCGCGCAGGTAGTAGGGGCCCCAGCCGCGGAGCGCGCGGCGCCACGCGTCCTTCACGCTCGCGGGGCTCCGATCGCGGAGGAAGTCGAGCTCGTCCTCGCGGCCGTTGCCGACGTACGCGTCGATGAGGCCCGCGAAGTGCGCGCCCATGTGGAACGTGAAGAACGGCCAGATCACGAGGACCGACGTGAGGAGCTGGCCGCGGTGGTACCAGTGGTGCGGGGTCTCCGCGGTCAGGCGCACGTTGCCGAAGTGGATGTCGGGATCGCGGCCGGCGACGTTGGTCCCGCCGTGGTGCCGCGCGTTGTGCCCGCGGCGCCAGCTGTCCTCGTCGATCGGGATCTTCCAGGCGTAGCCCTTGGACTGGAACGCCTCGGCGCCCTCGAGGCCGTCGAAGGCGCCGTGCAGGATCGTGTGGCCCAGCTCGGCGGCCTCGAGCTGCTTGTGGACGAAGAGCGAGAAGACGCCGAGCCCGTAGGTGAACGGGTCGAGGCTGACGACGAGCAGCGTGCGGCCGACGACCTGGGCGACCTGGGAGACGCGCCGGACGCGCTCGATGTAGCGGACGTCGTCCTCTCCGATCTCGTCCCGGACGCGGGCCTTGAGCGCGTCGATGGCCTGGCCGAAGCGCTCGAGGCGCTCGTCGTCGGTGCGCGCAGGAGCCTC
>JAYRVK010000212.1:0-24141 GCA_041918555.1 Sandaracinaceae bacterium | reverse complement strand
GCGCGCAGCCCTCTCGAGACACTCAGCGCGCGACGAGGTGCTCGCGCAGCGCGAGCAGCCGCGTGCGCTCGGCCTCGCTCGGGCGCCCGCTCGCGAGGAAGGCGTCGATGTCGCCGACGAACTCCGCACCCCACGCGTCGCGGATGAGCGCCCCCGCCTTGTCGTGGTGCGCCTCCTCGCGCGCGATTCGCAACAGATCTTGTCGCATCCACGGATCACCTCGCACCGACGTGTCGCCGCCGTACGCGGCGTCGTACTGATCCAGCGCGGCCCCGAAGATCCCTTGCGTGGTGTAGATGCGGCCGAGGAGCAGCGCGGGGAGCGGGTCGTCGCGGTGGGCGTTCTGATAGGTGGAGATGGCCGCGATCTGCTGGCGCCAGGTGCCGCCGCCCTGCTCGAGCTCGCGATGGATCGACCGCAGCTCCGCGGGGACCTCGCCGGCGAACGGCTGGCGCGCGGGCGGATGCCCGGCGTCGGCCGCCGCCACCGGCGGCGGCTCGGGCACGGGCTCGGGAGCCGGCTCGTCCGCCGGCGCCGCCTCGGGCGCGAGCCCGCGCAGCGCGAGGTACACGCCGCCCGCGCCCAGGCCCATGAGGAGCACCGCCGCCACGATCCCGCCGAGGACCAGCGGGAGGCGCGACTGCGGGAGCTCGATCGGCGCCGAGCTCGGGCGCGCGGGCGTCACCCCGGAGGCGCGCGTGGCCGTCTGCGTCGGCGCGATCGCGCTCACCCGCCCGCCCTCGAGCGCCGGCCGGGGTCCCCTCCGCCGCGCCGGCTCGGGCCCGAGCGCGTCGAGCGCCTCGAGGAGCGCGCGGCCGTTCGGATAGCGCCGCGAGGGGCTCTTCTCGAGGCAGCGCGCGACGAGCGCCTCGAGCGCGGGGCTCGCCTCGAGGCCCGGGTCCGCCTCGGCGAGGGTCGGGGGGCGCTCGAGCATGTGCGCGCGGATGACGTCGGCCTGGCTCCTCGCGTCGAACACGCGACGGCCGGTGAGCGCCTCGAAGAGCACGCAGCCCGCCGCGTACACGTCGGCCGAGGCGTCGACCTGCTGCCCCGACGCCTGCTCGGGCGCCATGTACTGAGGTGTACCGATCAAGGCGCCTTGCGCGGTGAGCTTGGGCGCGTTCTTCCACGCGTCGGAGAGGAACCGCGCGAGCCCGAAGTCGAGCACCTCGACGTGGTCGTCGTAGGGCCCGAGCGCGCGGACGAACACGTTGTGCGGTTTGAGATCGCGGTGCACGAGCTCCTGCTCGTGCGCGTAGGCGAGCGCGCGGACCATCTGGCGGATGATCCGCATCGCGCGCGCGGGCGGGATCGGCTCGCCGCGCTCGACGAGGGCGGCGAGGTCCTCGCCCTCGAGGAGCTCCATCACGAGGTAGGGCGTGCCGTCGTAGACGCCGAAGTCGGTGACGGTGACGATGTTCGGGTGGCTCAGCGACGCGAGCGCCGCGGCCTCGCGCGTGAAGCGCTCCTTGAGCACGGGGATGCTCTCGTAGCGCGTGAGCAGCGTCTTGAGCGCGACCTCACGGCCCAGGCGCAGGTGCTGCGCGAGGTACACGCGGCCGATCCCGCCCTCCCCGAGCTGCCGCAGGATCTTGTAGCGGTCGTCGAGGACCAGCCCGATCATCGGGTCCTGGCCGTTCTCGATCTTGGTCGTGGGACCGCCCATCGGCTCGCATCATAGCCGCGCCGGGCGCCGTGCTCGGAGGGCATTCGCTCGCTATGGTCGGCGCATGGACCTCGAGCTCGCGATCCCGGCCGCGGCGCGCGCGCGACGCGAGAAGCTCGCCCGCGCGCTCGGCGATCGGCGCGCCCTCTTCTTCGCGGGCCAGGCGCCGCCGCGCAACTACGCCGACGCGCCGTACCCGTTCCGCGCCTCGAGCCACTTCCTCTACTTCGTCGGGCTCGGGATCGAGCACGCGGTGCTGAGCGTCCACGGCGACGCGCACGTCCTCTACGTCGAGCCGCCCGGCCCGAGCGACGCGCTCTGGCACGGGCCGGTCCCGGGGCCCGCGGCGATCGCGGACGCGGTCGGCTGCGAGGTGCGACCGCTCGGCGAGCTGCGCGGCACCGGCGCGGTCGCGCTGCCCGCGGTCGACGCGCCGACGCGCGCGGTGCAGGAGGCGATCCTGGGCCGCGCGCTCGCGACGCCGACCGGCGGCGACCTCGCGCTCGCGGACGCGGTGATCGCGCTCCGCCTGATCCACGACGACGCGGCGGTCCGCGGCCTGCGCGAGGCGGCCGAGGGCACCGCCGCCGCGCACCGCGCGGGGATGGCGGCGACGCGGGCGGGCGTGCGCGAGCTCCACGTGCGCGCGGCGATGGAGGCCGCGATGCTCGAGCGCGGGATGAGCCCCGCGTACGGCTCGATCGTGACCGTGCACGGCGAGGTGCTGCACAACCACGCCTACCACCACCTCCTGGGGGACGGCGATCTGTTGCTCGCCGACGTCGGCGCGGAGTCGCGCGGCGGCTGGGCCGGCGACGTCACGCGCACGTGGCCGGTCTCGGGGACGATGAGCGGCGCGCAGCGCGCGGTGTACGAGGTGGTCCTCGCGGCGCAACGCGCGGCGATCGGCGCGGTGCGCCCCGGCGCGCGGTACCGTGACGTGCACCTCGTCGCGTCGCGCGCGCTCGCGGCGGGGCTGGTGGAGCTCGGCCTCTTGCGCGGCGACCCCGACGAGCTCGTCGCGGACGGCGTGCACGCGCTCTTCTTCCCGCACGGCGTCGGCCACCTCCTCGGCCTCGACGTGCACGACATGGAGGACCTCGGCGACCGCGCCGGCTACGCGCCGGGCCGCGCGCGCAGCGCGCAGTTCGGCCTGAGCTACCTGCGCTGCGACCGCGACCTCGCGCCGGGGATGGCGGTGACGATCGAGCCCGGCGTCTACGTGGTCCCCGCGATCCTCGAGGACGCCGCCCTCACGGCCTGCGCCGGCGATCGGCTCGTGCGGAGCGCGCTCGCGCGCTTCGCGGACGTGCGCGGCATCCGCATCGAGGACGACGTCCTCGTGACCGAAGAGGGGCACGACGTGTTGACGGCCGCGATCCCGAAGACCCCGAGCGACGTCGAGGCATGCGTTTCGGCCTGATCCAGCTCGCGCTCGGCCTCGCGATGCTCGCGGTCGCCGGCCTGGTCGGCGGCGTCGCGTGGGCGCTCGCGTGGCCGGCGCTCTCGGTGATCGCGGTGGGCGCGGGCTACCTCGGCGCCGGCCCGCGCGTGTTCGGCAAGTCCGCGGACGGTCGCCTCGGAGCAGTGCACGTCGTCTTGCTCCTGCCCTACTGCTTCGTCGCGTGGATGCTGTGGCAGCTCAAGGCGCGCCTGCGCCCCGAGCGCCCCTACGACGAGGTCGCGCCGGGGATCCTCGTCGGCCGCCGCCCCCTGCGCGACGACGAGATGCCCGCGCACGCGACGCTCGTCGTCGACCTCACGAGCGAGCTCCCGCGCAGCCCCGTGACGCGCCGCGTCGCGCGCTACGAGTGCGTCCCCACGCTCGACACCACCGCGCCCGACCCCGACGCGCTCCGCGCGCTCCTCGATCGGATCGAGGGCGCCGAGGGCCCGATCTTCGTCCACTGCGCGATGGGCCACGGCCGCTCGGCCACGGTGGCCGCCGCGCTGATGCTGCGCCGCGGCCACGCGTCCGACGTGGACGACGCGATCCGCCGCATGACCGCGGCGCGCCCGCTCGTGTACCTCCACGCCGTCCAGCGAGAGGCGCTCGGCGCGGTGGAGAGACCGCCCCCCGAGGAGCTCCCCGCATGACCCTCCGCAAGATCGCCCAGATCGGCCACCCCATCC
Source organism: Sandaracinaceae bacterium (assembly GCA_041918555.1). GTDB lineage: Bacteria > Myxococcota_A > Polyangia > Polyangiales > Sandaracinaceae > JACKEC01. Next base: position 20,342 of record JAYRVK010000212.1, on the reverse strand, counting down.
TCCGGCAGCGCGCGCGCGAGGTGAGCCCCGACGAGCTCGCCACGCCCGCGATGCAGGCGTTCATCGACGACCTCGTCGCGACGATGCACGACGCGAACGGCGCGGGCCTCGCGGCGATCCAGGTCCACGAGCCGGTGCGCGTCTGCGCGCTCGAGGTGAAGGACAACCCGCGCTACCCGTACAAGCCGAACATCCCGCTGACGATCCTCGTGAACCCGGTGCTCACCCCGATCTCGGAGGAGACCTTCGAGAACTACGAGGGCTGCCTCAGCGTCCCCGACCTGCGCGGCGTGGTGCGGCGCCACGCGGAGATCCGCGTCCAGGCGCTCGATCGGCACGGCGCGGCGCTCGACTACGTGGCGCGCGGGATCACCGCGGGCACGTACCAGCACGAGTGCGACCACCTCGACGGCGTGCTCTTCGTGGATCGCGTGACGGACCCGACGACGCTCTGCACGTGGAAGGAATTCGGACGCTACCGCGAGGCGGCGTTCAAGGAGACGGTGCGCCAGGTGGTGGAGCGCTACGGGTCCTGACCACCACGCCGCGCCGCCTCCTTCAGCCAGAGGTCTCGAGGATGCTGTTCAGGCGACCGCCGATCACCAGGTAGGGCCACGGAGAGATCGCCGGCTCGCCGGCTTGCTCGAAGATCCGGCGGAGGGTCGTCGTGAACGCGAGCGCGTGGCGCGGGTCCTTCGTGAGCCTCGAGAAGCCCGTCGCGTGGAGCTGGCCACGCATCGGGATCCCCAGGACGATCGAGTCCTCCCCGAGCAGCCGCCCGGCGAGCCCGAGGAAGGTCGGGTCCAGGATCCGCTCCGCGGCGAGGTAGTCGTCGTGGCAGCTCAACATGCCCGCGCTCAGCAGCGCGGAGGTGTCCCAGGACGCCGGACGCTGCGTGACGTTGTGCAGAGCCTCGGCCTCGAGGTCGGAGGCCTTCTTGCCGAGAGCCGTCAGGCGCTGCTCGTTGGCGAAGGCGCGCGACGCGGTCCAGGGGTCGCTCGACATGAAGTGGACGAGCGTCACCACGGGGATGTCCGAGAGCTTCGGTCCGACGAAGAGCGGCCGGGCGAGCCGGCCGGGCGCGCCCTGCACGCGCGGGTGGACGAGCAGAGGGAAGAGCGGCAGCGGGATCCCGACGCCGAGCTGCAGCGCACAGGTCATGAGGTACTCGGGCATGGAGGCACTATGCAGGCGGAGCGACCGCCGTGGAAGCGCCTCGACGGCCGCCGCTCAGCGCACGTCGGTCACCGTCGCCCGCGCGCTGAACGCCCCGAGCGCGCCGCTCGCGTCGTCGCGCAGCTCGAGCTCGGTGCGCAGCGTGTCGAGCCGCATCGCGGGGTCCCGGTCGCCCGAGGTCGTGTTGAGGTCCTGCCCGACCACGTGGCGCTGCGGCTGCTCGTAGAGCGTGCAGTCGAAGTACCCGGCGCTCCCGCCCCCGTAGAGCGTCCGCCCGCCGCACTGGATCTCCGCGCGGCACCAGAACGTGCCGTCGTCGCGGGTGTGCTGCGTCACCGGGAACGTGCACGTCGAGCCCACCCGCACCGCGTCGAGCGTCGACTGCGTGAAGCGCACCGTCACCGTGCGCGCGCTCGTCACCCCGGGGCTCGGCGGCGGCGGCATCGCGGGGCCCGGGCCCGGAGGCGCGGGATCGGGCCACGGCGGCGCGAGGGGATCCGGCGCGGGCTCGAGCGCGGGATCGGGCGCCGCGGCGACCGGCTCGTCCTCCTCCTCCCACGAGAGGAGGAAGAACGCCGGCGGCACGAGGCAGAGACCGACGAGGAGCGCGCCGCCGCAGCCGAGCGCGACCCACAGGCCGATTCCGTCGCCACCCTCCGGCGAGAGCTCGCGCTCGTCCATCAGAGGTTGCGGCGGTATTGCCCGCCCACGTCGTAGAGCGCCCGCGTGATCTGGCCGAGCGAGCAGTGCTCGGCCGCGTCGAGGAGCGCGCCAAACAAGTTGTCGCCGCGGAGCGCCGCGTCGGACAGCGCCGCGAGCGCGCCGGGCGCCTCGCGCGCGTGCGCGGCGTGGAACGCGACGAGCCGCTCGATGCAGCCGAGCTTCTCTTCGCGGCTCGCCCGCGTCAGCGCGACCTCGCGCGGGGTCGACGCCTCGCGCGCGTGGCGCGGGAGGAACGTGTTGACGCCGATGATCGGCAGCTCGCCCGAGTGCTTGAGGCGCTCGTACTTGCGCGAGTCGTCCTGGATCTGGCCGCGCTGGTACTGGCGCTCCATCGCGCCGAGCACCCCGCCGCGCTCCGTCAGCCGGTCGAACTCCGCGAGCACCGCCTCCTCGACGAGCTCCGTGAGCTCCTCGACGATGAAGCTCCCCTGCGTCGCGTTCTCGCAGCTCACGAGCCCGAACTCGCGGTTGATGATGAGCTGGATGGCCATCGCGCGGCGCACCGACTCCTCGGTCGGTGTGGTGATCGCCTCGTCGTACGCGTTCGTGTGCAGGCTCTGCGCGTTGTCGTACGTCGCCAACAAGGCTTGCAGCGTCGTGCGGATGTCGTTGAGCTCGATCTCCATCGCGTGGAGCGACCGACCCGACGTCTGGATGTGGTACTTGAGCATCTGGCTGCGCGCGTCGGCGCCGTAGAGGCGCTCCATCGCGACGGCCCAGATCCGCCGCGCCACGCGGCCGATCACCGTGTACTCGGGGTCCATCCCGTTCGAGAAGAAGAAGCTGAGGTTCGGCGCGAACGCGTTCACGTCCATCCCGCGCGAGCGGTAGTACTCGACGTAGGTGAACCCGTTCGCGAGCGTGTACGCGAGCTGGTGGATCGGGTTCGCGCCGGCCTCGGCGATGTGGTAGCCGCTGATCGAGACGCTGTAGAAGTTCCGCACGCCGTGGTCGGTGAAGAACTGTTGCACGTCGCCCATCGCGCGGAGCGCGAACTCCGTGCTGAAGATGCAGGTGTTCTGGCCCTGATCCTCCTTGAGGATGTCCGCCTGCACGGTGCCCCGGACCTGCCCGAGCGCGTCGGCGCGGCAGCGCGCGTGCTCCTCGTCGGTCATCCGCGCGCGGACCGCCGCCCACGACGAGCCGCGGAGCGCGTCCGGCTGGAGGACCGCCTCCTCGTCGATGGCGAGCCGCCCCGCGTCGCGCAGGAACCGCCGGCAGCGCTGGCGGATCGCGGTGTTCATGAAGAACGCGAGCACCGTCGGCGCGGGCCCGTTGATCGTCATCGAGACGCTCGTGCGCGGGTCGCAGAGGTCGAAGCCCGCGTAGAGCTGCTCGGCCTCCTCGACGGTGAACACGCTGACCCCGCTCTCGCCGATCTTCCCGTAGATGTCCGGCCGGTGATCCGGGTCCTGCCCGTAGAGCGTGATCGAGTCGAACGCGGTCGAGAGCCGCGCCGCGGGCTGGCCGGCCGCGAGGTAGTGGAAGCGCTCGTTGGTCCGCTGCGCCGGGCCCTCGCCCGCGAACATCCGCGTCGGGTCCTCGAAGGTCCGCTTGAACGGGAAGGTGCCCGCGGTGTACGGGAACCCGCCCGGGACGTTCTCGAGCAGCCGCCAGCGCAGCCGATCCCCCGCGCCGTGGAACCGCGGCCGCGCGACCTTCTGCACCTTCGTCTCGGAGAGCGAGGCCACGTGGGTCGGGACCGCGATCTCCTTGCCGCGCACCACGTAGCGGTACGTGTCGCCGCGATACCGCGCGTCCCACGCCTCCCAGCCGGCGAGGATCGCGCGGCACTCGCCGTCGAGCCGCTCGAGCCGCGCGTCGTGCTCGCGCAAGAGGTCTTGCACCCGGGGCTCGGCGCGCACCGGCCCGTACGGCGCGAACGACGGGTGCGCGGGCCCGCCGAGCATCGCCACGGTGCGCGCGAGCGCGTCGACGTCGTCGGCGGCCCGCGCCTGCTCCTCGACGAACGCGCGGTACTCGCGGCAGCGCTCGCCGATCTCGCTCAAGTAGCGCTCGCGCCCCGGCGGGATCACGTGCTGGCTCGTGTCGGTGACCCGGACGTCGTCGGCGGGGATCGAGCTCACGCGGGCGGCGCCGAAGCGGTCGTTGACCGCCTTCACGAGGTGCGCGTAGAGGGCGTTGACGCCCGTGTCGTTGAAGTGCGCGGCGCTCGTCCCGAAGATCGGGAGCGCCTCGCGCGGCACGTCGAAGAGCGCGCGGTTGCGCTGGACCTGCTTCTGCACGTCGCGGAGCGCGTCCTGGCTGCCGCGCCGGGTGAACTTGTTGATCGCGACGAAGTCCGCGTGGTCGAGCATCTCGATCTTCTCGAGCTGGCTCGGCGCGCCGTACTCCGCGGTCATCACGTACACCGTCAGGTCCGCGAGCTCGGTGATCGACGAGTCGCCCTGCCCGATCCCCGCGGTCTCGACGAAGACGAGCCCGAAGCCCGCCGCGCGCAGGAGCGCGATCACGTCCTTGGCCGCCGCGCTCACCTCCGAGCGCGCGCCGCGCGTCGCGAGCGAGCGCATGTACACGCCCGGGCGCGAGAGGCAGTTGAGGCGGATGCGGTCGCCGAGGAGCGCGCCGCCCGTGCGGCGCTTGGTCGGATCGATGCAGAGCACCGCGACGCGCTCGTCGGGGAAGTCGCGGCAGAAGCGGCGCACGAGCTCGTCGGTGAGGCTGCTCTTGCCGGCGCCGCCGGTCCCCGTGAGGCCGATCACCGGCGCGCCGCGCGCGGGCGCGGTCGGCGCCTCGAGGCCGAGCTCGACGCGCGTGATGCGGCGCGCGAGCGGGAGCCACCCGTCTCCGTCGACGGGCTCGCGCACGGGGAAGTCGCAGCCCGCGAGGACCACGTCGATCATCCCCTGCAGGCCCATGTTGCGGCCGTCCTCGGGGCTGAAGATCCGATCGATGCCGCCCGCGTGGAGCTGCTCGATCTCGCGCGGCACGATCACGCCGCCGCCGCCGCCGAAGATCCGCACGTGCTTCGCGCCGAGCGCGTCGAGGCGCTCGCGCAGATACAGGAAGTACTCGACGTGCCCGCCCTGGTAGCTCGTGAGCGCGACGCCCTGCGCGTCCTCCTGCACCGCGGCGAGCGCGACCTCCTCGACGGAGCGATCGTGGCCGAGGTGGATCACCTCGGCCCCGGACGCCTGCAGGAGGCGGCGCATGATGTTGATCGACGCATCGTGCCCGTCGAAGAGCGCCGCGGCCGTGACGATGCGGACGGGGTTCGTCAGGCGGTAGCGGTCGTCGTCGGCCATGCTGTCGATCGGTCTAGCATGGCCACCCATGGGGACGCGATGTTGACAGTTGACTCCACGACACGGGCGAAAAGGGGGGATCCAGGGGGAGATCCATGGGGACGCGATGTTGACAGTTGACTTCCCTTCGACGAGCGAATGTCAACTGTCAACATCGCGTCCCCATGGCCGAAGACCCTCAGGGCCGGCACGCGAAGGCGCGCAGGACGCCGTCGCGCGAGCCGACGATCGCGAGGTCGCCCGCGTGGTCGACGCGCACCGAGACCGGGTCGGGGATCTCGGCCGTCGCCAGCGAGGCGCCGTCGACGCCAGACCAGGACCGCACCCGACCCTCGGCCCCGACCGTGAAGATCACGCGGCCCGTCTCCGCGACGTCGACCGCGAGCGGGGTGTGCGGGTGGCCGCTCTCGGTGATCCAGCGGAGCACGAGGTCCGGGCCCGTCACGCCGACGACCTCGAGCGTGACGAACGCGATGGTCTCGCCGCCCGCCGACGCGGCGACCTCGCTGATGCCGCTGAACGAGCGGTCGGTCTCGAGGCGCGCCGCGACCGCGCTCGGATCGCCGGCCGCGCGGAGCTCGAGCCCAGGGTAGGCGCCGCGGCCCGCGAGGAGGAGCTGGCCCTCGACGAACACGAGGTCCGCCACCTCGACGAGGTCCGTCGCGAGGGGGCCGTGGGTCAGCGCGTCGTCCATGCCGCGGATCATCACGTTGCCCCCGGCCGTCACGTCGGCGTGCGCGACCCAGCGCCGCTCGGGTTCGACGGCGACCGCGGTGATGCCGAGGTCGGGGTCGGTGCCGCCGACGACCTGCGGGAATCCGTCGCGCCACGCGCTCACCACGCCGCGCACGTCGCCGGCGACGATCGTGTCGTCGAGGAACGCGAGGTCCGCGACCTGGGCGCCCTCGACCTCCACGCCGTAGAGGAAGGCGCCGGGGTCGAGCTCGGAGAGGAACCCGTCGAGGGTCCAGAGCTTGATCGAGCCGTCCTCGGCGGCGACCGCGATGCGGCGGTCGCTCGCGACGGCGAAGGTCCAGAGCGCGCCGTGGTCGCGGGTGTCGTCGTTGTCGACGGAGGCGACCTCGACGAGATCCCCGCCCCCGAGGAGGCAGGACTCGAGGCCCGTCATGACGGGCGGGAACGCCTCGGGCCGGGGCGTCGTGACGACGGTGACCTCGGGCGGGGCCTCGATCGGCGGCGCCGGGTCGTGGACCGTGGCGCAGGCGGTGGCGAGGGAAGCGAAGACGAGCGGGAGCGTAGGTCGGCGGTGAGTCATGCGCTCAGGATGGGCGCGGACGGCTCATAGCCGAAATACCAAGAACGGAACCCCGTCATAGCCAATCGCTATGCACGGGATCGTCGCGCGAGCGCGGGCGCGGGCTCTGGTAGCCTGCGGCGCGACTCGGGCCGGGGGCGCACCTCGGCCGAACGGAAGGATGGAGAGCATCACATGACCGAGAGCAGCAAGAAGCTGACCCGGATCCTCGCGGCCCTGGCGCTCCTGGGCGCGATCATCGCGTGCGGCGGGAGCGACGACGACGGGACGGGGTCCACCGGCGGGGGGACGACCACGACCACCGAGGGCACCGTCGCGGCGCAGCCGGCGGGCGGGCCCCCGCAGGACCTGGCGATCGGCCAGGCGCCGGTCTCGCTCCAGGTCCCGATGCCCCCGAGCTTCAACCTCACCGTGGCGACCGCCGCGGAGTTCCAGATCGACGCGAACGGCTCGCCGATGGATCCCGAGCTCTTCATCTACCAGGGCGACCAGCTCGTCGAGAACAACGACGACGGCGGCGACGGCCTCAACGCCCGCGTCGTCCGCTTCCTCGCGCCCGGCACGTACTCGATCCGCGTGGTCGAGCACCGCGCGCGCGCGATGACCGCGCAGGTCCAGGCGACGCAGCTCCCGCCGCTCACCCCGGTGGGCACGGTGGCCCCGGGGACCCCGCTCGCGGTGCAGTTCCCCGACTTCCCGATCCTCTCGCGTCCGCGCAACGACCGCGACGCCGCGCGCGCGGTGACCTTCAACGTGGCCGCCGCGGGTCAGTTCACCTGCACCGCCGGCGCGAGCAACGGCCGCGACGCGAAGATGGCGATCATCCAGAACGGCGCGATCATCGCCGAGGACGACGACAGCGGCGAGGGCAACAACGCGTCGATCACGCGGCAGTTCACCCCGGGCGCCTACGAGCTCCGGGTGTGGGACTGGATCCGCCGCGGCGACATGACGATCACCGTGACCTGCAACGCAGGTTGACGCTCACGCCTGGCGCGCGTCGCGCGCCAGGAGGGCTCTGCGCCGGACGAGCGCCCACAAGACGAGCTGGATCGACGCCAGCACGGTGCCGAACGGGACGGTTCCGGAGGCCTCCCACAGCCCCACGAGCACGAGGTCGAGGACCGGCTCACCCTCCGGAATCGTCGCGGCGCCCTGGGCGAGCCGGCCGAGCCCCGCGAAGAGCCCCGCGAAGCCGCCGAGCGCCGTGATCCCCGCGAAGGCGAGGAGGAGCGGCGCGAGGTGATTCCTCCCCGCGGTCCGCCACTCGATCCCGGCGAGGATCGCGCTCAGCACCGTGAGGGTCACGAGCAGGTAGCCGGTGAAGCCCTGCTCGCGGATCGACGAGGTCGCCGTCCCCACGCCGGTGACGGCGACCGCGGCCAATGCGATCACGAGGAGGCCGAGCGCGGTCCCCATCGCGCCGATCACGCGCGACGGCCGCTCCTGCACGCGGCTCGTCAAGAAGGCTTGCAATGCGTCGGCGAAGGCGCCCGCGTTCGGGTAGCGCTGCGCCGGGTCCGTCGCCATCGCGACGTCGAGGATCGAGGAGAGCGCGGGCGGGGTCCGGGGCGCGGCCTTGAGGATCGGCGTGCGCCTGCCCTCGAGCGCGGCGGTGAGCACCGCGACCCCCGTCGGGCCCTCGTAGGGCGGCGAGCCGGTCAGCACGTGGTAGAGCATCGCGCCGAGCGCGAACACGTCGGTGCGCTCGTCGATCGCGTCGACGCGGCCCGCCGCCTGCTCGGGCGCCATGTACGCGGGCGTGCCCATGACCGCGCCCGCGACGGTGCCCTTCGCGTCGAGCTCGGTCGTCGCTCCGCCCTGCCCGTCGAACGTCGCGCCGCGGACCCGCGCGATGCCCCAGTCGAGGAGGATCGTCTCGCCGTGATCGCCGAGCACGACGTTGTCGGGCTTCACGTCGCGGTGCACGACGCCGCGCTCGTGCGCGAAGCCGAGCGTGTGCGCGACCTGCACCACGGACGGGAGCAAGGCGAGGCGCTCCTCCCACGTGCGCGCCTTCTTCGCCGCGCTCGCGAGCGTGCGCCCCTCGACCTTGCGCATCGCGTAGAACGGCTTGCCCGCGCGCACGCCGCGCTCGTAGACCGCGGGGATCCCCGGGTGCTCGAGGTTACCGGTGACGAGCGCCTCGACGAGGAAGCGCCTTACCGCCTCGGCGCTCGCGGCCTCGCCCGACATCTCCTTGAGCGCCACGTCCCGGCCGAACTGCCCGTCGCGCGCGACGTAGACGGTGCCCATGCCGCCGCGGCCCAGGACCGCCGCGGTCTCGAAGCGGCCCTCGCCGGTGGGGAACGCGGTGGGGGGGGGCGCCTCGCCGGCCTCGATCTCGGGGAACGCGGCCATGGTGGAGGCGAGCGCGGTGGGCGTGGGGGTCTCGGACGCGACGGACATCGGCGCGAGGGTACGCGAGGCGGGGGACCCAGATGCAATCCCGCGCGCGGGCACGTACCCTGATCGCGTGGGGACCCGCGACGCGCTCCTGGTCGACGACGACGCGCTGATGGTCCAGCTCCTGTCGCGCTTCCTCGAGAGCCGAGGCTGGCACGTGCGCGCGTTCACCGACCCGCGGCTCGCGCTCGCGAGCGCGCTCGAGCGGGTGCCGAGCGTGGTGCTCACCGACTTCGCGATGCCCGCCCTCGGCGGCGACGAGCTGGCGCGCGCGCTCCGGGCGCGGCTCGGCGAGCGGGCCCCGCGCCTGGTCCTGATCACGGCGAGCCGCCTGATCGCGCGCGACGTGGAGGCGCTCTTCGACGCGATCGTCGACAAGCCGTTCCGCCTCGAGCGCGTCGCCGCGACGCTGCGCGAGCTCGAGGCGCCGGGATCGCACGTGCGCTTGCGGCGGCCCGACGCCGCCGCCGAGGACGACGAGCGCGAGACGGGCTAGCTCTCCCGTTGCGGTCCGCCGGTGAATCGCGGTAAGTGCCCGGCCATGGGGCACACGTGGAGCTTCGTGCGGGCCGGCGGCTTCGACCAGGTCCAGATCACGAGCGGTGCGGATCTCGAGGCGCTCGGCGAGCTCGATCAGAAGCTGTGGGTCGCGCTCGCGTGCCCGACCGTCGGCATCGAGTTCGACGCGCGCACGCTCGAGCTGATCGACGCGGACAAGGACAAGCGCATCCGCGCGCCCGAGCTCCTCGCCACCGTGAAGTGGGCGTGCTCGATGGTGGAGGACGCGGACACGTTCACCGACGGGGAGAAGACGCTCGCGCTCGACGCGATCGGGTCGGGCTCCGACGAGGCGAAGCTCCTCAAGAAGACGTGCAAGACGCTCCTCAAGTCGCTCGGCAAGGCGGACGCGAAGGAGATCTCCGTCGAGGACGCGACCGCCGCGCGCGCGGCCTTCGAGAAGGAGAAGTTCAACGGCGACGGGGTACTGCCGGCGACCTCCGTAGTCGACGACGAGGAGACCAAGGCCGCGCTCCTCGACGCGCTGGCGTGCACGGACGCGCCGGCGATCGACAAGGCCGGCGCGCCCGGGGTGACGATGGAGTCGCTCGCCGCGTTCTTCACCGAGATCGAGGCGCACACGGCCTGGCTCGCGAAGGGCGAGGGCGAGGCGGAACGCCCGCTCGGCGCCGAGACCGCGGCCGCCTACGCGGCGTACGGCGCGGTGCGCGCGAAGATCGACGACTACTTCGCGCGCGTGCGCGTCGCGACCTACGACCCGCGCGCGCTCGCGGCGGTGAACGGGGAAGAGAAGCAGTACCTCGAGCTCGCGGCGAAGGACCTCGAGGTGAGCGCGGCCGAGGTGGACCGGCTCCCCATCGCCCTCGTCGCGGCCGACCAGCCGCTCCCGCTGAAGAAGGGGATCAACCCCGCGTGGACCGCGCGGCTCGCCGCGTTCCGGGAGAAGGTCGTGGTGCCCTTCCTCGGCGAGCAAGCCGCGTTGACGGAGGCGCAGTGGGCGACGATCGTCGCCAAGCTCGCCGCGCACGCGGCGTGGATCGCGGCGAAGGCCGGCGGCAAGGTCGAGAAGCTCGGCGCCGACCGGGTGAAGGCGCTCGCCGCGTCGGGCTCGCGCGCCAAGCTCGAGGCGCTCGTGAAGGAGGACGCGGATCACGCGCCGCAGGCCGCGGTGATCGAGTCGGTCGAGAAGCTCGTCCGGCTGAACCGGGACCTGATGACGCTCGTGAACAACTTCGTCAGCTTCCGCGACTTCTACTCGCGCGCGGCCCCCGCGATGTTCCAGATCGGCACCCTCTACCTCGACACGCGCGCGTGCGAGCTCGTGGTGCGCGTGAACGACGCGGGCAAGCACGCGACGCTCGCGCCGCTCGCGAACGCGTACCTCCTCTACTGCGACTGCAAGAACGCGAAGGGCGAGACGATGCAGATCGCCGCGGCGATGACCGCGGGCGACGTCGACTACCTGATGGTCGGCCGCAACGGCGTCTTCTACGACCGCAAGGGCGTGGACTGGGACGCGACCATCACGCGCATCGTCGACAACCCGATCAGCATCCGCCAGGCGTTCTGGTCGCCGTACAAGAAGGTCGTGCGCCTCATCGAGGAGCGCATCGCGCGCCGCGCGGCGGAGAAGGCGGCCGAGCAGGACGCCGCGCTCACGACCGGCGTCAACGCGCGGGCCGACGCGATCCAAGCCGCGCCGGTCCCCGGGGCCGCGCCCGCCGCGGGCGCCGCGCCCGCCGCCCCCGCCGCGCCGGCTGCCGCGCCGGGTGGCATCGACATCGGGACGCTCGCCGCCATCGGCGTCGCGGTCGGCGGCATCACCGCGGCCCTCGGCGCCTTCCTCGAGGCGTTCTTCGGCCTGGGCATCTGGATCCCGTTCGGCATCCTCGGGATCCTCCTCGCGATCAGCGGGCCCTCGATGGCGGTCGCGTGGCTCAAGCTGCGCAAGCGCAACCTCGGGCCGATCCTCGACGCGAACGGCTGGGCCGTGAACGCGCAGGCCGTGGTCAACGTCCCGCTCGGCGGCTCGCTCACCAAGGTCGCGGTGCTGCCGCCGGGGAGCAAGCGCGAGCTCAGCGATCCGTTCGCCGAGAAGAAGCGGCCGTGGAAGCTCTACGTGTTCCTGCTCGTGCTGCTCGTCGCGGCGGGCGCGTGGTATCTCGGCCACCTCGACGGCTGGCTCCCGAGCGCGGCGACGAGCACCACGGTGCTCGGCGAGTACGCGCCCGGCTACGTGGCTCCGGAGGAAGACGCCGCGGAGGACCCGCCGGCCGCGGAGCCCGCGGCCGCGGAGCCCGCGGCAGCACAGTAGCCAGCAAGTCTACTGGACGGCGTCGAGGAGCGTGGACGACGCGTCGTCCGAGCTCATCTCCCAGATCATCACCCCGCCGAGCCCCAGGCTCCGCGCGAGGTCGCGCTTGATCCGCAGCGACTCGGCGTCGTCGTAGCTCACGAAGAGCCCCGTCGCGGGATCGTGGAGCCAGGGCACCTGCGCCTCCTCGTGCCAGCGGCGCTCGAGGCGAGGCAAGTAGTTTTGCGCGATGTCGTGCCAGTCGAGGACGCCCGGCTCCCAGGTGCCGGTGCCCGGACCGGTGAACGGCTGACCGGGGCCCGCGCCGGAGGTGCCCGCGAAGGAGCGGCCGTAGAACGGCACGCCCAGGACCAGCCGCTCGGGCGGGACCCCGCCGTCGAGGTACGCGCGCACCGCGGAGGTCACGTCGAAGCCGGCGGGCGCGGTGTCGCCCGCGAACGGCCGGAGCGGCGCGTTGAAGCCGGTGTGCGAGCCCCACGCGCCGTTGAAGTCGTAGGTCATCACGTTGATCCAATCGAGCACGCGCCCCAGCTCCGCGAGCTCGAGGTTCGAGAGGATCGAGGGCCCCGCGGGCGCCGCGATCGTCAGGAGGCGGGGCTCCGCGCCGGGCGGCGTGCGCGCGTCGAGCTGCCGGCGCAGCTCCTCGAGGAGGAGCGTGTAGTTGCGCCGGTCCTCGGGCCGCGCCGCGTTGCCCGGCAGCCCGCCGCCGACCGGGTACTCCCAGTCGACGTCGATCCCGTCGAAGCCGTAGCGCTCCATGAACGCCACGCACGAGCTCGCGAAGCGGCGCCGGCCGTCCTCGGTGAGCGCGACGTCGGAGAAGCGCCCCGACCACGTCCAGCCGCCGATCGAGATCAGCGTGCGCAGGTGCGGGTGCCGCTCCCGGAGGAGCTGGAGGCGCCGGAAGCTCCCGCGCAGCGGATCGTCCCAGGCGTCCCCTTCGTAGGTGCGCTCGGTGTCGGCGTAGGGATCGCCGAGCACGCACTCGCCGGACTCCGAGACGTTCGCGAAAGCATAGTTGACATGCGTGAGGCGGTCCGCGGGGAGCTCGTCGACGTGGAAGTCGCGCCCGTAGACCCCCCACGCGGTGAAGTAGCCGACCACGCGCCACCCGCCGGGCGGCGGAGGAGGAGGCGGCGTGACGCCCGCGTCGGTCCCGTCCACGGGGATCCCGGCGTCGAGCGCGGGGGCGATCGCGCCGCCGTCGGTGCCGGGGACGATCGCTCCGGCGTCGGCGCCGGGGGGCGGTGCGCCCCCGTCCGCGCCGGGCGCGCCGGGCATGGGCTCACAGCCGGCGCACCACAGCGCCGCGACCAGGATGGCTCGGTTCACGCGCACCTCCTCGGGGGGTTCGCGAGGTCCGTGGCGCGGCCGCGCGCGATCGGGTCAAGAGGCGCGCGACGCGTCGATCGACGGAAGCCGGCGGAGCTTCCCGGCGCAGAGGTCGCCGTAGAGATCTTCGAGCATCGCCTCCACGTGGAGCGCCGGCACGGGCCCGCACGTCGCCTCGAGGCCGTAGCGACGACCGCCCGACGCCGGTGCGTGCATCCCGCCCTCCCGATTCGAACGCTACCACCCGGACGCGAGGTGCCGGCAGCGTGTATCGTCTGCTCGTGGTCCGCCTCGCCTCGGCCCTCGCGCTCGCGACGCTCGGCTGCACAGCGCTGGCCTCGATCGCGCACGCGAGCCCGCAGGATCTCTTCGGCTACGGTGGCCGCACGCCCGCGCTCGGCATGACGGGGACCTCGTACGCCGAGGGCTACGAGGCGGTGTTCGCGAACCCCGCGGGCCTGGGGCCCGTGCGCCGCCGCGCCCTCGGCGTCGGGTTCAGCGGCGGCGCGTTCGCGCTCTCGCTCGACGGCGAGCGCTCGCCGCTCACGCCGCCGCGCGGCATGGTGATCGGCTTCCAGCTCCCGCTCCCCTTCGGCGACGTGCTCGAGGACCGGCTCACGATCGGCGGCGCGTTCTACACCCCCGCGGAGGCGCTCCTGCGCGGCACGGTGCGCTTCCCCGCGGTCCCGCAGTGGACCGTGATCGATCGCGCGCAGGTCATCGCGATCCTCCTCGGGGTCGGCTTCGACTTCCACGGGATCCTCGACGGCCTCCACCTCGGGGTCGGCGTCGCCGCGCTCGCCGACGTGTTCGGCGAGCTCGACGTGCGCCTCGACGAGACCAACGCGTTCAGCTCCGTGGTCGAGCTCCAGCTCGTCGCGACCTACGCGCCGACGGCCGGCCTGAGCTATCGCGCCGACGCGTGGGGGATCGGCGCGACCTACCGGCACGAGAACCAGTCGCGCATGGACCTCGCCGTGCGCGCCGCGGATCTCCCGATCGACGTGCCGCTGCTCCACGTCGGCGGGCTCGTGCAGTACGACCCCCCGACGATCGTGCTCGAGGGCTACTGGAGGCCGATCCCCGATCTCATGCTCGTGCTCAACGTGACCGAGCGCCTCTGGAACCTCTACCCCGGCCCGCAGATCCCGACCACGTCGATGGGGCGCAACGCGCCGGCGCCGGACCTCGCGCCCTACCCGAGCCCGCGCATCGCCGCCGAGGGCACCGTGCGCGACGCGACGCTCGAGCTCGCGCTCCGCGCCGGCTACGCGTTCGAGCCCTCCCCCGCGCCGCCCGCGCGCAACGCGCCGCGGCGCACGGCGAGCGGGGAGCCGGTGCCCGACGACGTCGTGCCGTATCGCCTCGTCGACAACCACCGCCACGTGCTCACCGCAGGCCTGGGCCTCACGCTCTTCTTCGCGGAGGGCGGCGAGCGGCTCGTGCTCGACGCGTTCGGACAGCTCCACGTGCTCCAGGATCGCACGCACGAGATCCCGCGGAGCGCGAGCGCGACCGCGCCGATGGTGTCGAGCGGCGTGATCCTCTTCGGCGGCTGGACCCTGCGGGTGGAGTTCTGATGCGCCTCGCCCCCCTCGCCGCCGTGCTCCTCGCCGCCGCGCCCGCCGCCGCGCAGCCGATGGACACGTACGGCATGGGCTCGCGCTCCGTCGCGCTCGGCGGCGCGGTCACCGCCGACGTCGAGGACTTCAGCGCGAACTACTACAACCCCGCGGGCGTGGTGCGCGACGGGCAGCTCCGCATCGGCGTCGGCTGGTTCGGCGCGGTCCACGAGCTCCAGATGAACGAGCTCTCGAGCAACGTCGATCCCCTGCACGGGATCGTCGCGGGCCTCAACGTGCCCGGGAACGTCGGCGACTTCCGCTTCGCGTTCGGCCTCGCGCTCCACCTCAACGACCAGCGCGTGTCACGCACGCGCACGCTGCCGCGCACGCGCCCGCGCTGGGAGCTCTACGACAACCGCCCGCACCGCACGTACCTCGCGACCCACATCGCGATCGAGCCCGTGCCGTGGCTGCGCTTCGGCGGCGGCATCGGGTTCCTGTCGTACTCGCAGGTCGACCTGTCGATCCGCGGCACCATCGACATCGGCGCGCCGGAGCGCGGCTCCGCGCTCGAGCACGACGTGCTCGGCAACCTCATCACGATCCGCTTCCCGCAGGTCGGCGTGCAGGTGGAGCCGACCGACTGGCTCGACTTCGGCGCGGTCTATCGCGGCGCGTACGCGCTCACCACGGAGCTCTACGCCGAGGTCGGCGAGGACGACTACGAGGGCGAGGACGCGGCGGGCCTCGTCGTCGGGGATCTGTACGTGCCCGCGTACCTCGAGCTCCTGAGCGCGTCGACGAGCGCGTACGTCCCGCACCAGCTCTCGTTCGGCGCGAGCGTGCGACCCGTACCGTCGCTGCGCATCGGCGTCGAGCTCACGTGGCTCATGTGGTCGCTCTACCAGAGCCCGATCGGCCTCACGGAGATCGACATCCGCATCGAGGTCCCGCCCGAGCTCGCCGACAGCATCGTGATCCCGCCGCTCGCGAGCACCTCGCCGGTGCCCGCGGGCTTCTCGGATCGCCTGGTGCCGCGCATCGGCGTCGAGTGGAGCGCGTTCGAAAGCCCCGACGCCGCGCTCGCGCTGCGGGCCGGCTACTTCTACGAGAACAGCCCGGCCCCCGAGCAGTCCGGCGCGTACAACCTCGTCGACACCGATCGCCACGCGTGGAGCCTCGGCGCGGGGCTCGAGCTGCGCTCGCTGCGTCCGCTCCTCCCCGGCTCTCTGCGCTTCGATCTGCACCTGCAATACGGCTTCCTCCCTGCACGCCGGATGACCAAGCTCTCGCCGATCGATCCGGTCGGCGACTACGTCGCGGAGGGCCACGTCTTCGCGGGCGGCCTCACGACGGAGGTGCGGTTCGAATGAGCCCCGGGTGGCGCCGCTTCGTCCCGCTGCTCGCGCTCGTCGCGGCGTGCTCGACGATCGGCGATCCGGGCGGGATGCCCGAGGGCCTGCCGCACGGCGGGACCGGCGCGTTCCGCCTCCTCGACACCGAGGAGACGGGGATCATCGCCTCGATCCCCGGCTGGGCGCTCGTCACGCGCGACGCGATGGAGAGCGCGTGCCCGGCGGGCGGGCTCCTCTTCTACGCGACGGCGCCCGAGCTCGAGACGCCCCCGATGCTCCCCATGGACCACCCCGCGAACGAGATCTACTGGCCCGCGTTCGAGCCGCGCCGCATCCACCGCGGCCCGACGTGGACGGAGGGCCTGGGCGGCTTCGTCGCGGGGCCCGAGGTCCTCGCCGCGAGCGAGGCGTGGGAGGGCGGCGAGGTCTTCGACCCGTGGGTCGTCGTCGACGGAGACGTCGCGCGCCTCTACTACGCGGCGGCCGGCGGGATCGGCCTCGCGGAGGCGCCGAGCGTCGAGGGCGCGTTCACCAAGGTGGGCGGCGCGCCGGTCGTCGAGGATGCGCGGCGCCCCAGCGTGATCCGCGGGATCGACGGCGCGTGGTGGATGTACTTCGAGCGCAGCGGGGCGATCCACGCGGCGCGCTCGGAGGACGGCCGCGCGTTCGTCGCGATGGGGCCGATCACGCTGCGCGGCGAGGACGCGGGCGAGGGCACCGAGGTGCGCGTCGCGAGCCCGGGCGCGGCGCGCGTCGAGACCGCGGCCGAGCGCGTGCTCGTGCGGCTCTACTTCGAGTCGGTGCGCGACGGGATCACCGAGGAGCAGGAGGCGCACGTCTTCTACGTCGCGGGGAGCACCGATGGCCTCGTCTTCGAGCGCCACCCGATCCCGCTCCTCGAGCAGACGGACGTGCGCTTCCCCTCGCCGCTGCTCCTCGACGATCGGGTCACCCTCCTCTACGGGAACCTCCCGTACTTCGGCGGCGGCTTCCTCACGCGCGCGGTCGTCGTCGCGGTCGGCCCCGGCGGGCACCGCTTCGCGCCCGAGATGTGAGGCTCAGGGCTCGGGGAGCCGGCGCGCCACGGCGCCCGAGAGCGCCTCGAGATCGTCGAGCCCCGCCGGCAGCTCGGACCAGAAGCGCTCGTGATCCACGCCCGCATAACCCTGGACGATCCGGTTGCGCACGCGCGCCAGCGAGCCGAGGCGGCCGGCGAGATCGGCGCCGATCACGCCGCGGCTCGCGAGCAGCTCGAAGGCCGCCGCGCTCGAGTCGGGGACGCCCCAGCCCTCGTCGGCGCACACGTGGTAGGCGACGTCGATGGCTTCCTGCGCCGCGACGAGGAACACGAGGGCGAGCGCGTCGCGCAGGACGTCGTCTTCGGCGAGCACCTGGGGCGATTCGGGGCGGCGCGCGCGGGCCCGCGCGATCGCGTCGGCGAGGCGCGACAACTTGAGCAGGACGAGCGCGGCGTCCGTCACCGCGCCCCTCCGCCGGCCAGCCGAGCGCGGAAGCGCCGCCCGGCCTCGCGCTCGAGGTCTCTGTGCTCGTCGTGCTCGATCCCGGCGCGCGCGAGGAAGCGGGGCGCTTCGCTCGGCGGGTCGGCGAACAGGACGACCGCGTCGCGCGCGATGCGCCAGCGCAGCGCCCCGGACGCCTGATCGATGCGCACGAGATCCACGGGCGCGCCCGCGGCCCGCTCGAGCGCGGCGGCGAGCGCGCCTTCCTCCGCGAGAGTCAGCCGCTCGTCGGCGGGCAGGATCGCCACGTCGAGGTCGCTCTCCGTGCGCTCATCGCCGCGCGCGCGCGAGCCGAAGGCGATCGCCAACCGCAAGCGGGGGCCGCGCTCCAGCACGGCCGCGAGTCGTTCGACCAGGGCGCGGTCCACGGCGACATCGTACCCGGGCCCACGCCGCGCCGCATGTTCGCGCGCCGCGCGCTCCGGTACGCTGCGCGCCGATGACGCACTACACGCTGAGCTACTTCGACTTCCACGGCGGGCGCGGCGAGGACTGCCGCCTCGCGCTCCACCTCGGCGGCGCCGACTGGACCGACGACCGCGTGAAGGGCACGGACTGGGCCGCGCGCCGGCCGACGACGCCGTTCGGCGCGATGCCGGTGCTCGAGGTCGCGGGGCGAGGCCGGCTCGCGCAGTCGAACGCGATCCTCGCGTACCTCGGGCGCACCTTCGGCATGCACCCGAGCGACGCGTTCGAGGCCGCGGGCCACGAGATGCTGATGGCCGCCGTCGAGGACCTGCGCGCGACGATGACACCGGTGCTCGCGATCAAGGAGCCCGCGGAGAAGGCCGTGGCGCGCGCCAAGCTCGCGACCGAGACGGTGCCCGAGTGGGCCGGGCGCATGGAGGCGTGCCTCGGCGACGGGCCGTACGTCGCCGGCGAGGCGCTCCACGTCGTCGACCTCAAGATCTACGTGCTCGCGAAATGGTTCGCGAGCGGCACGATCGATCTCGTCCCCGCGGACGTGCTGACGCCGTTCGCGAAGCTCTGGCGAGTGCACGAGACCGTCAAGGCCCACCCGGGCGTCGTCGCGTACTACGAAGCACGCAAGAAGCATTGACAGTCGGTCACGGCCGCTTCGGGCCGTGCTCCTCCTCGTAGCGCGCCGCGAACGCCTCCTCGGGCGAGAACACGAGGTGGTGGCGCGCGTGCACGCCGAAGTACACGAGCCCGAGCGCGTACCAGATCGCCGCGCCGAGCACGACCACGCGGTAGATCGGGTCCACGACGAACAGCGCGACCAGCGTGATCACCGCGATCGCGAGCGCGACCACCGCCCCCGGGATGCCGAGCGGGCTGCGGTACGGGCGCGCGAGCTTCGGGAACTTCACGCGCAGGAGCACGAACGAGAGCATCTGGAGCACGTACGAGATCACCGCGCCGAACACCGCCATGTTGAGGAGCACCGCGCCGACCGGGTGCTCGCTCCCGAGGAAGTGGATCCCGAGCGCGACGGCGTAGCCGAGGATCGCGCCGACCACGAGGGCCACGTGCGGCGTCTTGCGCTTCGCGCCCGTGACGCTGAGCCAGCGCGGGAAGTAGCCCGCGCGCGAGAGCGAGTAGATCTGCCGGCCGTACGCGAAGATGATCGCGTGGAAGCTCGCGACGAGCCCGGTCACCGCGATGAGCGCGAGGGCCTTGCTCCCGATCCCGTCGCTGAAGATCGTCCGGAACCCCGCGAAGAGCGGCTCGTCGCTCGACGAGAGCGCGCGCGCCCCGGGCGGCATCGCGGTGCCGAGCACCAGCGTCAGGAACGCGAGGGCGACGAGCGTCCCGAGCCCGTAGAGGAGCCCGCGCGGCATGTCGCGCACGGGGTCGTGCGCCTCCTCGGCGGCGAGGGGGAGCTGCTCGATCGCGAGGAAGAACCACATCGCGAAGGGCAGCGCGCCGAGGATCCCCGTCGCGCCGCGCGGGAGCCACCGGCTCGGCCCCTCCATGTCGAGCGCGAGCGCGAGATCGAAGTGCGGGATCGCGCCGACGAAGAACACGGCGAGCGTCCCGAGCGCGAGCAGCGTGATCACGACGGTGAAGCGGAACGACGCCTCCACGCCGAGCACGTTGAGGCCGACGAACGCGCCGTAGGCGAGGAGCCACCAGAGCGGCTCGGCCCACTCGGGCGTGCCGAAGATCGCGCCGAGGTAGCTCCCGATCGCGACGACGATCACCGCGGGCGTGAGGATGTACTCCATGTTCTCGGCGAGGCCCGTGAGGTACGCGCCCCAGGGCCCCATCGCGGTGCGCGCGAACGAGTACGCGCCGCCCGTGTGCGGCAGCGCGGGCGACATCTCCGCGATCGAGAAGCAGAGGCCCGCGTACATCACGCTCATGAGCGCGGTCGCCGCGAGCATCCCGCCGAAGCCGCCCTCGCGCAGGCCGAAGTTCCAGCCGAAGAAGTCGCCGCTGATGACCGCGCCGACCCCGAGCGCCCAGAGCGACCAGACGCGGGCGTGCTTGCGCAAGCCGCGTTGCGCGAAGTAGGCGTCGTCGACGCCCTCGTACTGGACGGTCTTGCGCTCCTTCACGGCAGCGAGAATACCGCGGACTGCAAGAGGGCTTCCGCAACGCGTGGCTCGAGGGTCGACGCTCTCGCTGGAGGCGGGCTCGATTCTCCCCGCCGCAAAGCGCACGCTGCAGGCGCACGCGCCGCCCGCGACACCGGCGGCTCAAGAAATCGGTGTCGGCACGCCCGTCGCGGATCGGTTACGACGCAGCGGACGTGTACCCGATCGGGTCCCGCCCACTCGACCAAGCGGCCTGCGTCCCGCCGCGCCCGCGAGGGACTGACCTTGCGGCCGCGCCGGGCACCTCGACGGCCAACCCAGGAGCACCGGTGCGCGCGGCTCGGCCCGAGACCGAAGGGCACGGGCCGGCGCGCCGCCCACCGACGGGG
>JAYRVK010000211.1:0-3477 GCA_041918555.1 Sandaracinaceae bacterium | reverse complement strand
GGCGCGGGCGCGGGCGCGGCTCCGCGCGTCCCGCACATCGTCCTCACCCGCCGATGGAATTCACCACGCTCGGCGCTGCGCGCCGGCCCTTCAAGGGGCGCTGAGCGGCGGATCGCTCGCGCCCGGCCCGTAGCCGCGCGGGAGGTGCATCAGGTCCACCAGGACCTCCACGTCGGGGTCGTCGTCGCTGATGATGATCCGCCCCGCCTGGAGGTCGAAGAACATGCGCGGATCGCCGTCGCTCCGCGTGCCGTCGTGGTCGTGCGCGAACACGAAGCGCTCGCCCTCCTGGCGGCAGTTGTTGAAGCCCGCGCCCGAGAGCCCGTACACGAGATCGTCGTTGCAGCGGATCCGGATGCGGCAGTTCAGGAACGAGCCGTCCGCGCGCTGCACCTCGACCGAGCAGCGGCCGCCGTCCTCGGCCATCGTCGGCCCGCGCGCCGCGATCACGCGGCCGGCGTACACCGTGGCCTCGCCGACCGGCTCGACGAGCGGCGGGCTCCCGCCGCACGCGGCGAGCAGGAGCGAGGACGACAGCGCGAGCGAGCAGCGGGACACGGCCTTCGAGTATGCCTTCGACGTCTCGGGTCGTCATTCGATCGCCCGGAGATCCGCGCGGTCCGAGTCGCGATGGAACACCGGCGGGCGGCCGATCGGGGCGTCCACCTCGGCGCTCGTCCCGCCCTCGTGGCGCTCGCCGGTCCACACGTCGAACCACGCCGCGCCCGCCGGGAAGTACACCGCGCGCCGCACCGCGCCCTCCCGCAGCACCGGCGCGACGAGGAATGCGTCGCCGAGGAGGTACTCGTCGTGGACGGCCCACGCGGCGCGATCCTGGGGGAACTCGAGCAACAGGTGCCGGACCAGCGGCGCGCCGTCGCGCTGGGCCTGCTCGCTCCAGCGCGCGAGCTCGGGGCGCAAGGCGTCGTGCACTCGTGCGAAGCGACGGAAGTGCGCGATGGTCGTCGCGTCGGTGTCCCAGTCGTGGTTCTCGTCGCGGCGGTTGCCCTCGTGCGTGCGCATCACCGGCGTGAACGCCCCGAGCTCGATCCACCGCAGGTAGAGCTCCTGGGTGCTCGGGCCGCCGGAGAAGCCGCCGATGTCGTGCGTGACGTACGGCACGCCCGCGAGGCCGAGGTTGATCATCGCGGGGACCACCGTGGGCAGTCCGTCCGTCTCCGACCACGTCGCCTCCTGGTCACCGATCCAGTGGATCATCGAGTGCCGCTGCACGCCCGTCCACCCCGAGCGCGCGATGGTGACCCAGTCGCCGTCGGGGCGCGCGGCGTCCATCGCCTCGCGGTTCACCCGGTGCCACTCGACCGGGAAGCGGTCGTGGAACGCGCGCGGGTCCGCGCCGCTCGCGACCGCCGCGTCGAGCGGCGTCCACTCGCCGAAGTCCGCCATCCACCCATCGATCGCGTGCTCCTCCACCATCGCGCGGAGCTCGGCGCGCACGTAGTCGCGCGCCGCCTCGGACGTGAGATCCGGGTGCGCGCTGCGCTCGTTCGGCGCGGTGAACACGTACGGGCCGCCGTCGGGCGCGCGCACGAGCCCGTCGAGCGCCTCGAGCGCCGCGAAGTGATCGGGGAGCTCCGGGTCGACGAACGGGTTCGCGTACGCGAGGAAGCGCAGCCCGCGCGCGTGGAGATCCGCGATCATGCCCGTGAGATCGGGGTAGTGCGCGGGGTCCGCGTTCCATCGGTACTGCACCCCGAACCCGCCGCCGATGTTGATCCGCACCCCGGTCCAGTCCTGCGACCAGATCGCGGCGACGGGGATCGCCTCCGCCTCGAGCCGCGCGACGTCCGCGAGCACCGCGTCGCGGCCGCCCTGGCTCGACACCCAGAGCCCCCACGCCCACTCGGGCGGCGGCGCGGGGCGGCCGACCTCCTCGCCGAGCTGCGCGATCACGTCGCGCGGCGTGGGCCCGTGGAACACCACGAGCTCGGCCGGCGCGCCGTCGATCACCTCGGTCCACATCACGCCCGGGTCGCTCGCGCAGACGTCGACGTGGACGCGGTGATCGGTGCGCGCGAGCACGCCGAACCCGCGCGCGTCGAGGTAGTACGGCATCGGGAAGTACGTGGTGTGCGCGTCGCCCGACACGTCGCGGACCGCCCCCCCCTCGCGGCCGATCCCCTGCTCGCTCACGATCAGATCGAACGCCTCGCCGGTCTGCTCGGTCGCGTGGTACTGCGCGCCGAAGCCGTGGAACGACCCCGCCGGATCGCAGCGGACGGGGATCGCGAGCGAGCTCGGAGGCGGACCCGCGACCTCGAGGCGCACGACGGTCGTGCGCGCGCGCTCGCCGGACGACACCGTGATCGTCGCGCGCTCGCCGCCGGGCGCCTCGAGCTCCACGACCGCGCGGCCACCCTCGTCGCGCCAGCCCGCGAGCCGATCGTAGGCCAGCGCCTGCTCGCCGAGGCGCGTGAAGGTCCAGATCGCGAGCTCGCCGCGCACGCGCTCCGAGAACGTGCGCGCGGTCGGCGCGGCGTGCTCGGGCATCGCGAGGAGCGGCCGCTCCCCGTCGAAGAGCGCGATCGCACCGCTCGCGTCCGCGATCGTGACGCGGATCCCGTCCGCGAGGATCACCTCTCCGCCCTCGACGGGTGCAGGCGGCGGCGGCTCACCGCACGCGGCGAGCAGGCACAGGCACGCGACGGATCGCATCGCGCCGAAGCGTAGCGTGCCGAGGCGCGAGCGTGAGCGGTCTGCGTCCAAGGCGGCTCGTGCAGGGGCGGGAGGCTCGCCCCTGGGCCGACGGGCAGCGCCAAACGCCCTTCGGGGCTTGCTCGGCGGCCTGCTAGGCTGGCGTCGATGCTTCGCAGTCGTGTCGTCGCGGTCCTCGCCCTCACCCGCTTTGCCTGCGACGGAGACCCGCCGCCCCCCCCCGACGGAGGCGGCCTCGACGCCGCCGTGCCCGACCCCGCGCCCCCCACGGAGTTCGCGGCGGTCCCCGAGACCGGCCGCTTCGTGATCCCGGAGCTGACCGGCCACGCGCACGTGGTCCGCACCGAGCACGACGTGCCGCACATCTACGCGGACGATCGGCTCGACGCGTGGCGCGTGCTCGGCTTCACGATGGCGCGCGATCGGTTCTTCCAGATGGACCTCACCGCGCGGCTCTCGCTCGGCCGGCTCTCGGAGCTGCTCGGCGACGTGGCGCTCGGGACGGACATCGAGAACCGCCAGACCGGTGCGGCGTACATGGCGCAGGTGTTCCTCGACGGCATGAGCGACGAGGAGGGCGCGGAGGCGGACGCGTTCGCCGAGGGCGTCAACGCGTACATCGCGGCGGTGCGCGCGCGGCAGCTGCCCGCGCCGGCCGAGCTCGAGCTCGCGTTCGGCCTGCTCGGCGCGCGCCGCGCGTCGGACCTCATGCACGACTGGACGCGCGAGACCGTCGCGGCGACGGGCGCGACGGTGCTCTACGGCACGAGCTACGAGACCGGCGACGTCGGGCGCGAGGCG
>JAYRVK010000210.1:0-2238 GCA_041918555.1 Sandaracinaceae bacterium | reverse complement strand
CCTCGGGCGACGAGCGGCGCGCCGCGGGAAACCTGGCGAACCTCGCCGACTCGCTCAACCGCATCGGGGAGTACGAGGAGGCGAGCGCGGCGCTGCGCGAGGCGCTCGACGCGTGCCGGCGCGTCGGGAACCGCGTCGTCGAGGGGTACGTCCTCGTGAACCTCGGCTACGCGCGCAACGCCGCGGGCGCGAGCGAGGAGGGGCTCGCGCTCGTCGAGCAAGCGCTCGGGTTCGGCGGGTCCGATCCCTTCCTCGGCGCCGCGGCCCGCGTGTACCGGGCCCGGGCGCTGCTCGCGCTCGGCCGCGCCGAGGAGGCGCTGCGCTCGGCGCGCTTGGCGATCGACGCGCTCGCGTCCACCGGCCACGCTCCGTGGCGCGCGGTCGCCCTCGCCGCGGCCGCCCGCGCCGCGCTCGCGGCCGGCCGCACCGCGGACGCCCTCGCGCTCTCGGCCGACGCGCTCGCGCTCCGCGACGAGCTCGACGGGATCGAGGAGGACGAGGCCGAGATCTTCGTCGCGCGCACCGATGCGCTCGCCGCCGCGGGCGACGCTGCCGGCGCCGCCGCCGTGCGCGCGCGGGGCCGCGATCGGCTGCACGTCCTCGCCGCGCGGATCGCGGAGCCTGGGTGGCGCGAGCGCTTCCTGCGCGGGCCGACCGCGCACCGCGCGCTCCTCGACGGGTGAGGCTCAAGGGGCCACGGGCGGCGCGAACGCGTCGGGCACGGGGAGCGACGTGCTGTCCACGTTTCTTTCGTTCTCCAGGTAGACGACGTCGTCGCTCAGCCGCGCCGGATCGTAGCCCGGGACCTGGAGGCACGCGCCGATGCGGTTCGCGCGCACGTAGCCCGACCGCGCGTCGACCGCGCCGTCGTCGGAGATCTGCAGCCCGCAGAGCCGGCTCTCCGCGATCGCGAAGCGCTCGACGGTCAGGCGGCCGCCGAGCACGACGATCCCCATCCCGGCCGGCGCCTCCGCGCACGTGGTCGCGGCGCACTCGCGCTCGAGGGTCTCGCGGATCGCGAGGTCCGTCGCGCTCGCGGACGCGCCGCTCGTCACCGCGAGGCTCACCTCGCGGGCGTGGGTGATCGCCACCCGCGCGAGCGCGGCCGTCGCGCCGCGCTGGAGCTGAACCGCGCGCCCGAAGGTCCCGCCGAGGTGGCCGCGCAGGTCCGCGATCGTCACGTCCTCGAGCTGCGCGCTCGTGCCCGCGCCGTCGGCGAGGATGGCCATCCCCGCGACGTCCGAGAACCGAACCCGCCGCAGCTCTGCGCGGGCCCCCGCCGAGAGCTCGAGCCCCGCGCTGGTCACGGAGCTCGCGTGCGGCCGCACGCCGGCGATCGTCACGTCCTCGAGCACCACGACCGCGCTGGGATCGGCCGCCGCGATCGCGAATTGGCGCAGCCCGAGGAGAGAGGTGCGCCGCAGCGTCAGCCGGAGCTCCCCGAGCGCGCGCATCCCCGCCTCGGTGCGACCGTCGGCGTCGCGGAACGCCGAGTCCTCGATCGTGACCGACGCGCCGATCCCGAACACGGTGAGGTGATGGCCGACCGATCGCTCGATCACGAGCCGCCGCGCGACGAGGACGGCGTCGAGGTCGACGAAGATCGCGTTGGCGTCGTCCGGGTCGGTCATCTCGGAGACGAGCACGTCCTCGAGCTCGACCTCCGACCGTTGCCCGAGCCGGAGCCCCTCGGTGTCGGTGCGCTCGATGGTGACGCGACGGAGCCGCACCGACGTCTCGGGATTGAGCTGGAACGCGGTGTACGCGGTGTCCGTGACGAGCGCGTCGTCGAGCTCGAGCCGGCCGCCGGAGAACGCGCCGAACGCGACGTCGGCCCCGTCGACCCAGACCCCCGACACCGCGAGCTCGGCGCCCGGGCCCACCCGCACCGCGAGGTCGCGATCGGTGGCGATCGTGAGGTTCTCGAGCCGCGTGCCGGTGCCGTCGACGTGCACCGCCGCCGCCGTCACGCCGGACAGGGCCGTCTCGAGCCGGGTGAGCTCGGGGCACGCGCCGCGGACCGTCGCGCCGGTGGGGATCACGATCGGCTCGCGGTAGGTCCCGCGCCCGAGGATCAGCGTGCCGCCCTCCCCGAGCGCGGCGAGCCCCTCGGCCAGCGTCCCGAAGGGCGCGGCGCGCGTCCCGTCGCCGCCGATCGCGCCCTCGACCACGTGGATCGCGCCGGGCGGCGTGACGTCCGGGAGATCGCCCGCGGGGCACGCGGGCCCGAGCCGCCCT
>JAYRVK010000209.1:0-7247 GCA_041918555.1 Sandaracinaceae bacterium | reverse complement strand
GCTCGGGCCCGAGCGACGCGATCCCGCGGACGCACACCGCGATCATCGAGGACGGCGTCCACGCGGGCAAGACCACCAACGTCCGGCTCGGCCCGTTCCGCGTCGACGCGCACAGCCCGGTCGGGCGGTGCGACGTGCGGGGCTGCGTCGATCGGTTCGCCGAGACGTTCTGCCGCGCCGAGGACGGCGCGCACTTCTGCGAGTTCCAGAGCGACGTCCCGCCGGCCCTCGACGCCTGCGAGCTCTCGCTCGAGGCGACCTTCTAGCCGGCTACTCCTCCCTCGCCGGGATCGTCGCGGGCGCCGCCTGGCGCTTGCGGAAGCGCATGTTGAGCAGCTCGACGACGAGCGCGAAGCCCATCGCGGCGTAGATGTAGCCCTTCGAGATGTGCTGATCGAAGCCCTCGGCCACGAGCAGCACGCCGATCAGCAGCATGAAGCTCAGGGCGAGGATCTTCATCGAGGGGTGCTCGTTCACGAAGTCGCCGATCTTCCGCGCGAACACGATCATCACCGCGATCGCGATCACGATCGCCGCGATCATCACCGCGACCTCGTCGACCATCCCGACCGCGGTGATCACGGAGTCGAGCGAGAAGATGATGTCCATCACCGTGATCTGGAGGACGATCGAGACGATCGACACTCTGCGCTTGGCCTCGATCAGGCCCGCCTCGTGGTCGACCTCCACCTTGTCGTAGATCTCGTGCGCGCTCTTGCCGATGAGGAAGACGCCGCCGATCAGCAGGATGAGATCGCGCCCCGAGATCTGGTTCCCGAGCACCGCGAAGAGCGGCTCCGTCAGGTGCATCACCCAGGTCAGGCTCAAGAGGAGCCCGATGCGCGTGACCATCGCCCCGGCCAGGCCGAGCCGATAGGCGAGGGGTCGCTCCGCGCGCGGCAGGCGGTCGGTGAGGATCGCGATGAAGACGAGGTTGTCGATGCCGAGGACGATCTCGAGCATCGTGAGCGTCGCCAGCGCGATCCACGCCTCGGGGTCGGTGAGCAGCTCCATCATTTCGGAGCCCGAAGCTCCCTTCGTTTGCGCTGGCGCGCAAGGGGACCTCCGTACCTCACGGGTGAGACACCAGCGGCGGGGCGTGCTATCCGTCGCCCCATGGGTGAGGCCGATCTGATCCAGGCGCTGACCGACCACGGGTTCAGCCTGAACGAGAGCCGCGCGTACACGGCGCTGCTCCAGAGCGGGCCGTCGACCGGCTACGAGGTCGGGCAGAAGGCGCAGATCCCGCGCTCCGCGGTCTACGGCGCGCTGCGCCGGCTCGTGTCGGCGGGCGCTGCGCGCTCCATCGCGGGGCACCCCGAGCGCTTCGTCGCGGCGCCCGCGGGCGCGCTGCTCGGGCTCCTGCGCGACCGCTTCGACGCCTCCGTCGTCCGCTTCGAGAAGGCGATCCGCAGCCTCGACACCGACCCGCCGGCGCCCGACGCGTTCAGCGTCCGAGGCTACGAGCGCGTCCTCGAGGAGGCCAAGACCCTCATCGACGGCGCGACCAAGCAGATCGTGTTGAGCGCGTGGCCACGCGAGCTCGAGCGCCTCGCCGGCCCGCTCGCCGAGGCCGTGCGCCGCCGCGTCGGCACGTACGTGTTCAGCCACGCGGAGATCCCCGAGGGCGTCGCCGGCCGCCACTTCAGCTACGGCCACCGGGAACAGGACCTCGAGGCGTTCTGGAAGCACCGCTTCGTCCTCGTCGTCGACGACCAGCGCACGCTCATCGGCGCGACGGAGGGCACCGACACGGACAACGCCGTGATCAGCGAGACGGACGCGATCGCCGAGATCACCACCAGCCAGATCGCGCTCGACCTCACGCTCCTCGCGCAGCGCGCGTCGCGGGACACGAGCGAGGTGATGGCCGCGATCCTCGGCGACCGCGTCGGCCGGCTCGACGAGCTCTTCGCGAAGAAGCCCGAGCCGGTGTTCGACCGCGTCGTCGCGCCGAGCCGCAAGAAGCGCCGCAAGGCGGGTTGAGCAGTTCGCTGATATCCTCGCACCGTGGACCGCGAGGACGTGATCGCGACGGTGCGGGCGTGCTGCGAGGCCCTCGGCGGGGCCGGGGCGGCGGCGGTCTACGTGTTCGGATCCGTCGCGCGGGGGACGGCCCGGCCGGACAGCGATCTCGACGTGGGGGTGGTGTTCGGGCGCGACATGGACGCGGCGTCGCGTGAACGAACCGCGAACGCGCTGAGCCGCGCGCTCGTGAAGGCCGTCGGCCTCGAGCGCGTCGACGTCGTCGACCTCGAGGTGCAGGGCCCGATCTTCGCGCATCGCGCCCTCCTGGAGGGCGTGCTCGTCCACGAGGCGGATCGCGCGCGTCGGGTCGACTTCGAGTCGGACACGGTCGTGCGTGCGCTCGACTTCCGACCGACCTACGAGCTGGCCACGCGCGGCAAGGCCACCGCGCTGCGTCGCTGGCTCCGGGAGCGCCATGACCCTCGATCACCTCCAGTCGAAGCTCGACCTCCTGAAGAGTAACCTCGCGCAGCTCGACCGCGTCCCGCAGTCGAGCTACGAGGAGTTCGCCTCGGACTTTCGCAACGTGCAAGCGACCTTGCACCTGCTCCAGACGTCGATCCAGGCGCTGATCGATCTCGGCGCGTTCCTCGTGGCGGAGCGTTCTCTGCCCACGCCGCGGTCGAGCCACGACGTGCTCGAGCGCCTCGAGGAGGACGGCGCGCTGCCCCCGGGCTCGGCCGCCCGATTCGCGCCGGTCATCGGCTTTCGCAACCGGGTGGTCCACCTGTACGACCGCATCGACGAGCGCCGGGTCTACGACGTGCTCACGCAGCATCGGGCCGACCTCGCGGAGCTCCTCGACCTCCTCCTCGCCGCCGCCGGCGCGTGATTCGGTAGACCGTTGACCCCCCGAGGGGCACCGCGTCGCACCGACACGGGAACCGTCAAGTCGTCGTGCAATCCTACGATCGGATGCGAGATGTCGCGGTTCTCATCGGTGCGCCTCCAGAGCCCGCTGCGCGGTCTCTTGCGGCGGCTCCGCGAGCCCCTCCGGGTCTCGCTTCGCTCGCGCCGAGCCCTTCGGTCTCGGCGCGTCGGTCCGAGCCCTTCGGTCTCGGACCCAACTGCGGCATCGAACTGTCGATGTTCATCCCTGCGACGGAGACCAAGCCGCGGCAACTTCGCGATCAAACGACCGAACGGAGTCGATCTCGTCCCCGCCGACGAGTGGGCCCGTCGCGTGCGCGAGATCGAGCAGATAGCGGACGTAGATCCCAACGACCCGTCGCTCCCGGGCACTGCGACCGGCCGGATCTCGAATGTTCTCGATCCAGACGTGCCACGCGTCTTTGAGCAGACGGAAAACGTCGTCGCTCCGATGGGGTCCACTTCGGCCATCAGCCGCGCATGCATCGACTCTTTCAGTGCCCATTCCAGGTGAAGTCGACCTCGAGGCGTAATCTTCACCCGGGCATCTGTGTCCTTGAGACCCATGTCCGACGGGTTGAAGCTCTCCACGAGTTTCATCGCTGACAGGTGGCGAAGGGTCGCGAGCGTCGCCGCTCTTGGCACGCTGGCCGCGGACTGGAAGACGTTGAGGACGTCGGAGACTCCGACAAACCCGGGGAAGTTCTCGCGGCGGTTCCGCCCCTCGTCTTCTCGCGCGCGCAGATACGAGATCAGGCGCGCGGGCAGCAGGGGCGCGAGGTCACGAGCGGGACCTCCACGTGCACCGCGATGGATCTTCTGGAGCGGATGGAGCCGCTGACGCCGGGAGGCTCGGCATTCGAAGCTTCTTCCCGGAGCCAGGGAGATGTCGTCACTCCGCGTTCCATGCGGACGAGTCACGCTTTGGTGTGGTCGTGATCGCCCCCGACCGCGACGGTGACCTCGACAGCCTTCTCTTCGCAGGAAGCTGGGCAGACGCCTCTGCCACGATGCGGGCGTTCGGCCTCGTTAGCGGCTCTCTTCCGAGGGGGAGTGACTTCCACACCCTTCGCGTCGGCCCGACACGCATCGGCCTCGAGTCGGCCCCATGGCACGCCGTCCTCGATGTCCCGTGGGACGGCGAGCCCGGGCTCGTCGGGTCGCCGGGCGACGGCGGGGAGACGATCCTCGCCGCGTCGATCGAGGACTCCCTCTTCTACGACGTCTATGGGCTGCCCCATCACGTCCGCGTCGCGACCGCGGGAGCGCCGGGCCGGGTGCTCCTCTCGCCGAGCGACGGCGAGGCGATCCGGTTCGTCACCGACGGGACCGACATGGCGTGGATCCAGGCGTACGGTCGGGTGTTCGACCACGAGTTCACCCGCCTCGAGCTCTGGGCGTCGCCCCACGCGTCGCGGCCGGAGGACGTCGTCCCGCGTCGCGTCGGCGCGGTCGCAGGGACCAACCCGTATCCCGACATGACGATCGGCGCCGGCTACGTGGCGGTCCGCGAGTGGGAGCCGAGCGAGGAGGTCACCGTCGTCCGGGTGTCCCGGCTCGCCGACGGCGCGCGCGCGACGATACGCGCGCCCGAGGGGCGCACCTTCTGGAACGCTGCCGCCTACGTGACCGCAGCGGAGATCGCCGTCGCCGTGACGCTCGGAGGCAGCCCGCCCCAAGACGAGGCCCTGCTCCGGATGCGCTTGGACTCGCTCGATTTCGCTGTTCCGTGAGGTGCGCTCAGAACGTGCCGCTCACGTCGGCGTGGCGGTGGACGCCGTAGACGAGCACGACCTTCTCTCGGCCGAACGGCGCGAGCTCGACGGTCCAGCGTACGAAGCCGTCGGCGTCCGCGTCGCGGCCGGTGGCCTCGACGTCGACGGCGATCTCGAGCTTCTCGATCTCCGAGACCGGCACGCGCTCGACCAGATCGACGCGGCGCGGCTCGGGCCCGAGGTTGCTCAGCTTGTCGACGATCGTGCGCTTGCTCCGGTGCCAGCTCGAGAGGAGCTTCTGCTCCTCGACGGTCTCCTCGAGCGCGCGGTGCACGCGGAGCGCGGGGTCGGGGCCCCAGCCGAGCTCGAAGCGCTCGCCCGGCGCGACGTAGAGGATCGAGGTCCGGCCGATCGGGCCGCCGCCCCGCACGAGCTCCACCGGGCCCGCGAGGAGCGGGCGCGCGGCGGTGTTGACCTGCGCGGTCTTGCGCAGGATCGCGGGCGCCAGCTCGGGCGCACACGTCAACGACTCTTGCACCGGCGCGATCATCTCGAAGAGCGGGGCGCGGTGCGGGCGGCCGTCCGAGGGGACCCGCACGCGGTGCGCGGCGACGAGCTCCTGGACCTCGCCGCCGTCGTCGATCCCCGGGACCTCGGGCGCCGCGCGCGCGCCCTGGCCCAGGCCCGTCGTCTCGACGACCTGCTGGCGCTGCTCGACCACGATGCGCTCGGCCTTGCGCCGCACCGCGAGCCGATCGGTCCCGAGGCGCGGCGGCTCGGCCCCGAGCGAGGGGCGCTGCGTCGAGAAGCGCAAGAGGACCTCGTCCCAGTCCTCGCCGGTGTTCTGCCAGACGCAGCCCTCCGACTCGACGCGCACGCGCTCGCCCTCGAGCGTCGCGCGGTGCCGCGGGCGCCAGCACGCGTTCGGGACCACGTACTCGAGCTCGAGCGCGTGCTCGCCGGCGGCCTCGACCTCGACGGTGATCGCGATCGCGGCGACGAGGTCGTCGCTCGGGCGCGCCTCCGCGTCGCGGCGCGCGCGGCGGTGCGCGAGCTCGCGCGCGGCGTCCTCGACGTCGCGCTTCACCGTCGCCCGCTCCGTCCGCAGGCGCTGCTCGAGCTCGGCGAGCGCGGCGAGGCGCCGCTTCCACGCGTCGGGGTCGGCGCGCGACCAGGCCGCGTCGAGCTGGAGCTCTTCGACCGTGCGATCCGCGGCCTGCGCGAGGAGCTCGAGCGACTCGTCCACGCGCGCGAGCCGCTCGCGGTGCGCGCCGAGCGCGTCCGCGCTCTCCTCGATCCGCGCCTCGAGCTCCCGCACCGCCTCGGCCCGCAGCTCCGGCGCGTGCACGCGGCGCCGCGTGACCGCCGCGTCGTCGATCCGCGCGGTCGCGGAGCGCGCGGCGAGGGTCTTGTCCGCGAGGACCGGCGCCGCGCCGCTCACGATCAGGCGCGTGCGCCCGGCGGGGAGCGCGACCAGACCGCGGCGGACCACGCGCGCGCGGTCCTCCATGAGCGTCACCTCGTCGACCGGCAGCCGGATCGCGAGCTCGCTCGTCACGACTCCCTCCGGTTCCCGCCGACCAGCTCGTGCTTGCTCGCGATCCGGATCGCGTACGCCGCGCTCAGCGTGCGCTTCTCGCCGGCCGGGATCGCGACCTCCCAGCGGCGCCCGCCCTCGAGGTCGGGCTGCTCGTCGGGCTCCCACTCCTCCCACGCGGGGCTCACGGCCCCCTCCTCGACGCGGATGTCGTCCTCCTCCTCGCGCACCACCGGGACGCGCTCGCGCACCTCGACCCGCGCCTCGCGCGGGAGGAGGTTCTCGAGCTCGACGTCGATCGCGTGGAGGAGATCGAGCTTGCCGCCCATGAGCCCGCCGCTCTTCTCGCTGAAGCGCGCGTTGCGCGAGACCTTGAGCCGCTGCTCGACGCCGAGGCCGAGGCGCACCACCCCGCCCTCCGGGACCTCGGCGAGCTCGGAGGTGAGGAGGAAGTCACCGCCGATGAACACGTCGACGGGGCCCGAGAGGAGCGGCGCGTCGAGCGGGTTGTCGAGCTCGACGAAGCGGAACGCGTCGCGGCTCTCGCGCGGCACCACGACGAAGCGGGCGCGTGCCTCGCTCGCCTCGGACGAGAGCCCCAGGTTGTGGAACGCGCCGTCGCTCGGCGCGTCGAGCCGGCCGGCCGCGCGGTACACGTAGTCGAAGCCCGCCGCGTCGGGCGGGCGGCAGCCGGGCGGGAGGGCCGCGTCGAGGACGCCCGCGCGCCGCCGCTCGGTCGCGGCGATCGCGGCGCCGAGATCGACCTCGACGCGGAGCGCCGCGAGCTGCTCGACGTAGAGCGCGCGCCACGCGGTGAGGACGAGCTTGCCGCGCCCGTGGGCGGTCGCCGCCGGCATGCGCAGGCGCCCGTAGTCGAGGAGCGCCTCGTCGACCGCCGCCTCCGCGAGCGCGTCCACCGCGAGCGTCGCGGTGCTCGGCGCGTCGCCCGCGAGCGAGCTCGCGAGCGCGTCCGCGGCGCCGCCGAACATCCCCCCGATCCCCACGCTCTTGCGCGCGCGCATCGGCTCGGGCGCGTAGGCCATCGGCGCCGCCTGGGGCGCGGCGAGCCGGGGCGGGGGAGGCGGCGCCATGCCCTG
>JAYRVK010000208.1:0-1564 GCA_041918555.1 Sandaracinaceae bacterium | reverse complement strand
GCCGCCGCGACGTACGCGGCCGCGTACAAGCTGCGGTCGTCGCTCGCGCGCAAGAGGGTCGTCCTGGTCCACTCCGGCCACAACATCGACCGCGACACGCTGCGCTGGGCCATCGGCTTGTTCGACGCCTGAGGCGCTGTCAGTCTCTGCCGCATGTCCGATCCGTCCGACGACGCGGGGGTCCGGCACCGCCCGCTGCCTTCGGTCGGGATCCCGCTCCTGCGCGACGAAGTCCGCGCGAGCCGTGTGCGCCGGATCGTGGCCGTGTCCGTGCTGGCGGTGCTCGTCGTCGGCGCGCTCGTGAGCTCGCTGGTCGTGCCCGATCTCTGGGGGGGCGCCGAGCCCGCGGGCGATGCACCGGTCACCGCGACCACGGACGCCCCCCCCCCTCTCTCCGAGCTCGACGCCTCCCTCGCCGCGATCGCGGACGAGTCGGCCGCGGCGGCGAGCGAGCCCGCGGAGGTGCCGCTCGAGGACGGCGCAGGCACGCGCGTCGTGCGCCCCTTCGGGAGCAGCCCTGGCTTCCGTCCGGCCCTCGTAGGCGCGGGGTGCACGGGCGCGGAGGCCGACGCGCTGATCGCCGCGCTCGACGAGGTGATGGACTTCCGCCGCTGCCGGCCGGACCACGAGCTCGTGCTCGAGCGCGACGCGGACGGCCACCTGCGCCGCTTCGAGTACCGCGCGAGCAACACTCAGATCTACGAGGCGCGCCGCGACGACGAGGGCACCTTCGTCGGCTCGCAGGTCGAGGTGCCGATCGAGCGCATCCGGATCCGGCGCGGCGGGACCGTGCGCGCGTCGCTCGGCGCCGCGCTCGAGCGCGCGGGCCTAGGTCGCTCGCTCGTGGGCGTGTTCGTCGAGACGTTCGAGCGCGAGGTGAATTTCAACACGCATACGCGCGCCGGCGACACGTTCCGAATCATCGTGGACGAGGAGCGGGTCGCGGGAGAGCTGCTCCGGTACGGCACCGTCCACGCACTCGAGATCCGCGGCGAGCGCCTCGGCGAGCGCCGCGCGTACTGGTACGAGGTGCGGCCCGACCACGGCGACTTCTACGACGAGACCGGCCGCGCAGTGCATGGAGGGTGGCTCCGCACGCCGCTCCGCTACGACCACATCTCTTCCCCGTTCGACCCACGCCGGCGCCACCCCATCCTGCGTCGGGTCGTCCCGCACAACGGAGTGGACTACGCGGCGGGCACCGGCACGCCGGTGTGGGCGGCCGCTGACGGCACCGTCACGTTCGTCGGCGCCCGCGGCGCGAACGGGAACCTGGTCTCGCTTCGCCACGAGAACGGCTACGAGACCCACTACGCGCACCTCAGCCGCTTCGCGGCCGGGCTCGAGCGAGGCGACACCGTCGAGCAGCGGCAGGTGATCGGGTACGTCGGCTCGACCGGGCGCAGCACGGGGCCCCACCTCCACTTCGGGCTCAAGCGCGGGGGGCGCTTCGTCGACCCGCAGGCGGAGCTCAACGGACCGGGTCGCATGATGCCCGGCGGTCACCTCGCCCGCTATCGCCGTGTCGCGCGCGACCTGCGCGCCGAGCTCGACGCCATCGAGG
>JAYRVK010000207.1:0-5231 GCA_041918555.1 Sandaracinaceae bacterium | reverse complement strand
CCGCCGACGCGGTGGAGCGCGCCGGTCGCGCGGCGCTCGATCGGGCCCGCGCGGCCTTCGCCGCGGCGCGCGCGGCCCTCGACGCGGCGCGCGCGGTCGCCGCCTCCGCCGCGGCGCGCCGCGACGCGATCCGCGGCGAGCTCGCGACCGCGGAGGACGCGCTGGTCGAGGCCGAGCGCGAGCTCGACCTCGCGCTCGTCGCCTCGGGGCTCGAGCGCGAGGAGGCGCTCGCGCGTCTGCGCCTGGACCCGGCCGAGCTCGAGGGGTGGCGGCTCGAGGTCGAGCGCCTCGACCGCGAGCGCTCCGAGGCCGACGCCGTCCTCGCCGAGCGGGCCCGCAAGCGCGAGCAGCACGAGGCGACCGATCCGCCGCGGCTCGACCGCGAGGCTGCGCTCGCGCGGCGCGACGCGGCGGCGCGGCGCGTCGAGGACACGCGCGAGCTCCTCCACGCGGCGCGCGGGCGCCTCGAGCGCGACGACGAAGATCGGGCGCGGGCCGGGGGGCTCGACGCCGAGGTCGCCGAGGCGCGCGCCCGGGTCGAGGTGTGGCTCACCCTGTCGGACCTGATCGGCTCGGCCACCGGCACGAAGCTCCGGGCGTTCGCGCAGAGCCTCACCCTCGAGCTCCTGCTCGAGCACGCGAACCACCACCTCGCGACGCTCGCGCGGCGCTACGCGCTCCAGCGCGTGCCGGGCGAGGATCTCGCGCTCCAGGTCGTCGACCACGAGATGGGCGACGAGGTGCGCGCGGTCGGGAGCCTCTCGGGCGGCGAGTGCTTCCTCGTCGCGCTCGGGCTCGCGCTCGGGCTCGCGTCGCTGAGCTCCGAGCGCGCGCGGGTCGGCTCGCTCTTCATCGACGAGGGCTTCGGGGCCCTGGACCCGGAGAGCCTCGAGACGGTGCTCGGCGCGCTCGACGTGCTGCAGGCCGGGGGGCGGCAGGTCGGGATCATCTCGCACGTCCCGATCATCGCGGAGCGCTTCGAGACCCGCGTCCACGTGTTCCCCGCGGGCCCGGCCCGGAGCGCGGTGGCCCTCGTGACGCGGGCTCCGTGAGCGGTTCCGTCAGTCGCCCGGCCGGGGCCCGTCCTTCGGGGTCAAATGCCCCGAGACGACGCCGCCGCTCAGCTCTCCTTCCTCCCCGGCGCCCGCGCCGGCCGCTACGACCGCGCGAGCGACCCAGAGGCCGCCGCGATCGGCCGCGCCCTCGTCGCCGAGCTGCGAGGGGACGACCTCACCGCCTCGCAGCGGGCGCTACTCACGAGCGCGCGGTCGGCCGCCTCGGAGGACGAGCGCGCGCCGAGCCCCGTGCTCGACGAGGACCAGACGCTCCTCGCGCTGCGCCGCGGGCCGGACGCGGAGCTCCGCGTGCGCTGGCGGCGCTACCACGGGAGCGCGCACTTCCTCGACCTGCGCCGCTTCGAGCGCGGCGATCGCGGGGAGATGGTGGCGACGCCCAAGGGGGTGACGATCCGCGGCCACGAGGTCGGCCGGCTCCTCGCCGCGCTCGTGAAGCTCGAGGCCAGCCGGGAGGGCGAGCCGTGAGGGCCCACGCGCGAGGCGGTCGGTGGTAGGACGGTGCGGTGAGCGCGCCCGTCCGCGTCCGCCGGCCCGCGATCCTCGACCGGATCGATCCGAGCCGCCACCTCGTCCTCGAGGCGTCGGCGGGGACCGGGAAGACCTACACGCTCGAGCACCTCGTCGCCGAGCTCGTCATCCGGCACGCGGTCCCCCTCGAGCAGATCCTCGTCGTCACGTTCACCGACAAGGCGACGCGCGAGATGCGCGAGCGCGTGCGGGCGACGCTGCGGCGCGTGCTCGACGGCGCCGACCCGGCGGGGCCCGACGAGCCGGCCTGGGTCGTCGACGAGGTCGTCCGCCACCGCGTGCGCGACGCGCTCGCCGTCTTCGATCGCGCGCCGATCTCCACCATCCACGCGTTCTGCCAGCGCGTGCTCACCGAGAACGCCTTCGACTGCGCGCGCCTCCTGCGGCAGGAGCAGATCGAGTCGCGCGACGCCTTCGGCCACGCGTTCCGCGCGGAGCTCCGCGCCGCCCTCGTGCCGGGCGAGCCGCTCCTCCCGGTCCTCGAGCTCACCATCGCGACCTACGGCGTCGACCGGCTCGAGGAGGTGCTCTACCGCTGGTACGCGGAGCGCGGTCCGCCGCGGCCGCCCTTCGATCGCGAGGCCGCCCGCGAGGCGCTCCGCGCGATGCCGACGCGCACCGATCTGGGGCCGACGGGGATGGTCGCGCGCCTCCTCGACGACGGGCTCAAGCGCCAGCCGAGGAAGACCGTCCCGGAGCGGCTGCGCGCGCTCGCGCCGGTGGCCGAGGCGGCGCGCGGCGGCGGCTCGGTCTTCGACGCGCTGCTCGCGTACTGGCGCTGGGCGGAGGAGCCCGCGACGAGCTCGCTCGGGAGCGCGCGGTACGTGCGCAAGTACCTCGGCGCGTCGGGCTCGCCGCGCCTCGCGCCGCTCGCCGCGCGGATGGAGGCCCTCGTCGCCGCGGCCGGCACGCCGGTCGGCGTCCTCGTCACCGAGCTCGTCCCGCGCGTGGTGCGGCGGCTCGCCGGGCAGAAGAGCGAGCGCGGGCAGCTCGACTTCGACGACATGCTCTCGATGCTCGCCGACGCGCTCGCCGCGCCGGGCGGCGAGGCCCTCGTCGCGGAGCTCCGCCGCCGCTACCGGATCGCGCTGGTCGACGAGTTCCAGGACACCGACGCGATCCAGTGGGCGATCTTCCGGAGGCTCTTCTTCGATCACGACGGCCCGTGGCGCCTCGTGGTGATCGGCGACCCGAAGCAGGCGATCTACGGCTTCCGCAACGCGGACGTGCACACGTACGTCGCCGCGCGGGACGAGCTCGTGCGCGCGGGCGGCCTCGTGGTCCCGCTCGACGTGAGCTACCGCTCGACGGCGCCCTTCCTCGACGCGCTGAACCTCGTGCTCGAGCGCGGCTTCTTCAGCGGCGTCAACGAGTACCCGCACCCCGTCCGCTGCGGCCGCCCCGCGCTCCGCCTCCTCGACGCGGCGGGCCACGACGCGACCCCGATCGTGCTCGTCCACCTCGTGGGCCGCCCCTCGCTCCGCGCCGCGTGGGTCGCCCGCGCCCTGGCCGATCACGTCGCGGAGGAGATCGGGCGCCTGCTCGGGGGCGCGCTCCGGGTCGATCGGGGCGAGGGCCCCCGCGCGCTCGCGCCGAGCGACGTCCACGTGCTGTGCCGCAGCCGCGCCGACGCCGAGTCGATCGGCCGCGCGCTCGCCGACGCGCGGATCCCCCACGCGTTCTACAAGCAAGACGGTTTGTTCGCGACGGACGCGGCCCGCCACGTGTGGGAGGTGCTCCGCGCGATCGAGGACCCGACCGATCGCGTGCGCCGCCTGCGCGCGTGGCTGAGCCCGTTCTTCGCGGTGCCCCTCGCCCGCATCGACGACTGCCGCGACCTCTCGCCGGATCATCCACTGCAAACCGTCTTGCACTCGTGGCGCCGCCTGGCGGACCAGCACCGCTTCTCGGAGCTCTTCGGCGCGCTCCTCCACGACAGCGGGCTCGTGCGCCGCGAGCTCTTCGCGGCGAGCGCCGATCGCGACCTCACCGACTACCAGCACGTCCTCGAGATCCTGCTCGAGGAGGCGCATCGCGGCCGTCGCTCGCTGACCCAGCTCGTCGACCGGCTCGGCGCGTTCATCGCGGGGCGCGAGCTCCCCGCGGGCGAGAGCGGCGACGTGCAGCGCCTCGAGAGCGAGCAGCAGGCGGTGCAGATCCTCACGATGCACAAGTCCAAGGGCCTCGAGGCGGAGGTGGTGTTCCTCGTCGGCGGCCTCGCCGAGCCGCCGGACGACCGCCTCGCCCCGCGCGTCGTCCACGACGACGACGGCGCGCGCGTCGCGTGGCTCGGCGACCCGCCGGACGAGGTGCTCGAGCGCCTCGCGCGCGAGCGGCGCGAGGAGGCCGAGCGCCTGCTCTACGTGGCGATGACGCGCGCGCGGAGCCGGCTCTACGTGCCGTACTTCGGGCCGCCTCCGTCCGGCGCGCCCGCCGACGACGCGGCGTACGAGCTCGACCCCGAACCGCCCGCGGCCGCCGACGCGCGCGGTCAGCTCGCGCTCTTCCTCGACGACCCGGAGCTCCCCGAGCGCGAGCCGCCGGACTACCGGCTCGAGCGCATGAGCGGGCCGCATCGGGTCCTCAACGAGCGCCTCGCCGAGCTCACGGCGGCGGGCGCGATCCCGTCGGCGCGCCTCGGGCGCGTGGTGGTCGACGTGACGCCGCCCGCTCGGAGCGCGCGCGACGCGGCGCTCGCGCTCGCGGGATGGCGCGCGGGCGTCGTCGACGACGACCCGGCCGCGGTCGATCCGCGCTTCGAGCGCGCGCGGCGCGAGCGCGCCGGCTTCGAGATCACGAGCTACACGCGGATGAAGCGGCAGCGGCGCGAGGCCGGCTTCGACGAGGGCGCGGAGGCGCTCAGCGGCGGCGAGGAGCCGGACGTCGCGCCGGCGCCCTCGCCCGCGGAGCTGCCGGGCGGGAGCGCGGTCGGCGTGTTCCTCCACGAGCTCCTCGAGCGGCTGCCGTTCGAGCGCGCGGTCGCCGGGCCGCTGCTCGACGATCCCGACCTCGCGCAGCTCTTCGCGGGCCGCGCGCGCGCCAACGGCATCGACGCCGCGCACGTGCCGGCGGCGGCGGCGTTGCTCCGGGACGCGCTCCTCGCGCCGCTCGCGTTGCCCGGCGGCGCGCGCCTCGAGGGAGGCCTCGCCGCGCTCGCGCACCGCGCGGCCGAGCTCCCGTTCCTCTTGCCGATCCCGGAGCGCGGCCACCCGCCGCTCGACGCCGGGCGCCCGGGGCCCGACGCCCCGCCGCTCGCGATCGAGCGGGGGTTCCTGCGCGGCGTGATCGATCTGGTCGCCGAGCACGAGGGGCGCTACCTGGTCGTCGACTACAAGTCCGACCGCCTCGCGAGCTACGCGGAGGCCGACGTCGCGGCCCACGTCGCGGCGCACTACGAGGTCCAGGCGCGCCTCTACACGATCGGCGCGCTGCGCGCGCTCCGCGTCCACGACGCGCGCGACTACGAGGCGCGCTTCGGAGGGCTTCTCTACGCGTTCCTGCGGGGGATGCCCGGCGGCGGCGTGTGGGCCGCGCGTCCATCATGGCAAGACGTGTTGTCATGGGAGGCCGCGCTCCTCGGCGACGCCCCGTGGGGCCACCCGCTCCCCGCGCGCCGTCGCGCGTGAT
>JAYRVK010000206.1:0-12846 GCA_041918555.1 Sandaracinaceae bacterium | reverse complement strand
CTGTCGCGATGGCTCGCGACGTTCTCGCTGATCCGCGCCGCGCTCACGCCGGCCGCGCGCGCGCGATCCTCCGGGGTGCCGGTCGCGTCCGACACGTGCGCGAGCTGGCCGGTGCGCGCCATCTCCGCGGCGTGGGCGCGGGCCGCGCCGTCGAGCGCGTCGAGGCGCGCGAGCGGCGCGAGCTGGCTCTGTGCGCGGAGCGCGTTGAGCTGGTCGAGCATGGCGGCCTCCCCGGCCGCGTCGACGTCCTGCGCGACGGCGACGTTGGCGAGCCCGAGGAGGAGCGAGACGGCGAGGACGGCGGTGCGCGGCATGTCCGAAGGAACAGCGAGCGCCGTACCACCCTCCGGATCGGCCACGATTCCTGGGATCGAAGCGCCCACCCCCAACGCGCGTTCACACGCCCCTCGCGGGGGCGCGTCAGTCTTCGTTCACGGTGAGGAGGACGGCGTTGATGGTCGCGTTGTGTGGGACGATCGTCAGCGCGCGCGCTTCACTCTTCACCACGAGCGAGGTGGAGAAGCCGCCGTCGAGCCCGAGCGCGTCGCGCGCGCCGACCCCCCCCTCCTCCGGGGATCGCGCGAGAATCGACGCCCACTCCGCGATCGTGGGGCCGGTGCGCGTGGCCTCCGCGCCGAGCTCGATCCGCGCGTCGCGCTCGGTCGCGACCGCCGCCTCGTCGAACGCGACGACGAGGTGCACCGCGCCCTCGGCGTCGATCGCGACCGCGCTCCGGGCCGCGCGGCGCGCCGAGGCGGTCGGCGCGACCACGCTCGCGCCCGCGTGGACGAGGCGATCGATGCTCGGGAGCGCCTCGGTCACGCCGCCGGCGTCGTACGCGTCGCGGTGCACGATCCCCGGGACCCCGCCGCGGACGAACAGGATCCCGGAGCCGCCGCGCTCGCCGACCGGCGCGACGTCCCGCCCCGCGGTGCGCACGAGGCCCATCGGGCGGCCGTCGAGCTCGTAGAAGCCTCCGTCGATCGCGGCGAACGGCTGCGGCGGGTGCGCCCCCGCGACGATCTCCGAGAGCGGGCGGGGCGCGTCGCTCGGCAGCACGTGGAGCCGGCGGCCCCGACCGTTCGTGAACACCACGTCGACGAGCCGCCCGCGCCAGCCGGCCTCGTCGAGCGCGCGCACGGTCACCGTCATGACCGCGGGCGTCGCGAGCGGCGCCGGCGCGCCCGGCTCGCCGGCGCGCTCGGCGACGGGCGCGCTCGGCGTGCACGAGGCGAGCGCGAGGGCGAGGAGCGCGGCGCGGATCACGGCGAGAGGACGTAGACGGCCGGGCCCGCCATTCCGGCGCGCGCGCGGGGCGCGGCGCTCGTCGCGCAGGCGGAGCACCCCGCTCAGCCCGGGAACACGTCGTACGTCGAGCCGACGAGCTCGAGCCAGTCGGCGCTCGGCGCCTTCACCGGCTCGCTCGCGCGGAGCTCCTGCTGGAAGCGCGCGAACGCCGGCGACGCCGTCATGCGCTCCTGCGCCGCCGCATCGGCGTACATGCCGACGTGCACGAACGTGACTCCGTCGGCCTTGCGGAACGACTGGTACCTGATCGACGGGTCGCTCCACGAGCGCAGCTCGTCCATCACCGCGCCGATGTTCGCGGCGTTTCGTTCGACGAACTCCGGACGGACCTGGTAGGTGACGACGACGGTCTTCATGTCCGACCTTCTCGTCCTCGCGCCGCGCCCCGTCAAGCGACGCGAGCTCGATCGCGGTGCGAGGGGAGGCCGCTCGGCTCCTCGGCGAGGACGAGGACGAGCGGGCTCGCCACGCCGGGGCGCGCGCGGAGCCACGAGCGCACCCCGAGCGCGACCGACGCGGAGAGGCACGTCACCACGAGGAGCGCGAGCACGAACACCGCCCACCAGATCCGGCCGTCGGTCTCGCGCGGGGCCTTCGCGCGCACGCGCGGAGCCTTCGCGAGCCGCTCGGGCGTCGGCTCGAGCCCGGGCGGCACGGTGAAGCGCAGCGGCTCGTGCCGCGCGGCCGAGACGATCTCGTCCGGCAGATCGATCTCGCCGGAGGCGTCGGGCGAGTCCGCGAGCGAGAACAGATCGCTCATCTGCGTCTCGGCGAGCATGCTGCGGCCCGTCTTGCGCCCGATCGCCGCCGCGTACGCCTCGACGAACGCGCCGATCGTCGCGAAGCGATCCTTCGCGTCGCGCGCCATCGCCTTGCGGACCACGTCGCCGAGCGCCTTGGGGATCCCCTGGCGCTGCTCCTCGAGCGGCAGGATCCGGCCCTCCATCACGCAGCCGAGGAGCTGCCCCGGATCGCCCGCGGGGAACGGCGAGGAGCCCGCGAGCGCCTCGTGCGCGATCACGCCGACGGCGTACTGATCGGTGCGCGCGTCCGCGTCCTTCGCCGAACGAATTTGCTCGGGCGACATGTAGCGCGGCGTGCCGAGCATCATGCCGGTCTTCGTCATGCGCTTGTGCGACGCGATCCGGCTGAGGCCGAAGTCGACGATTTTGACCGTCTCGCCGTCCGCGCAGAGGAACAGGTTCTCGGGCTTGAGGTCGCGGTGCACGACGCCCTGCACGTGGGCCGCGCCGAGCGCGTCGCACACCTTGACGAGGATCGGCAGGAACCGATCCGGCGTCATCGGCCCCTCGCGCTGGATCCGCTGCTTGAGGTTCTCGCCCTCGAGCAGCTCCATGACGAGGTACTCCATCCCGTCGGGCGCGTGCCCCGACTCGTGCACGCGGACGATCCCCGGGTGCCCGAGCTCGCGCAGGATCTCGGACTCGCGCCGGAAGCGCTCGAGCACGTGGTCCTTCTTCGCGAGCTCGCGGTGCAGGACCTTCAGCGCGACCGGCCGGTCGGTGACGATGTCGTGCGCGCGGAAGACCTTTCCCATCGCGCCCTGCCCGAGCAGCCGCTCGAGGCGGTAGCGCTCGAGGAAGAACGCGCCCGACGTGAAGCCGCTCAAGAGCAGCGTCTCGTCGATCTCGCCCTCTTCCTCCTCCGACGACTCCGGCTGCACCGCGGCCCAATTTACCCCCCCGCGCGCCTCTTGTGATCGAGTCGTTGCCGGACGATCCTCGGTGCCCGATGCAGAGGTGGCGCTGGATCCTGCTCGGGGCGGCGGCCTCCGTGGGCCTCACCCTGTTCCTGACCGTCTACTCCGGCCGCCCGGAGCTCGCGCCCGTCGGCCGGCAGGCCGCGCGGCTCACCGACCACTGGATCGACGTGGTGCACCGGCGCGCGCGGCACGGCGACTGGATCGTCGTACGCGG
This sequence comes from Sandaracinaceae bacterium, assembly GCA_041918555.1. GTDB lineage: Bacteria > Myxococcota_A > Polyangia > Polyangiales > Sandaracinaceae > JACKEC01. Next base: position 9,601 of record JAYRVK010000206.1, on the reverse strand, counting down.
CACGCACCTCGGCGATCAGACCGTCGCCGCCGGCAGCGCGGCGGAGCTCACGCACGCCGCGGTCTACGACGCGGACACCGACGAGATCATCGAGGCCGTGGGGGGGGGCGTCGGGGTGACGCCGCTCCGCGAGCTCCTCGCGCAGTCGCGGCGCTTCCTGATCGTGCGGCCGCGCGACTGGACCGAGGCCGAGGGCCGCCGCGCGGTCGCGCGGGCGCGCACCCGCGTCGGGTCCGGCTACGATTGGCTCGGCACGCTCGGCCTCCCGTCCGACGAGCGCTTCTACTGCACCGAGCTCTGCGTCGACGCGTACCGCGGCCGCGAGCGCGGCGGCGTCCCCGCGGGGGTGATCCACCCCGAGCACATGACGCGCTACGGCGAGCTGGTCTTCGACTCGGGGCCGCGGCCCGAGGAGAGCCTCGCCGTGATCTCCGAGGATCTGCGCGCGCGCTTCGCCCAGCGGCTCGAGGGCGCGCGCGGCGTCGCCTACGCGGCCGAGGTCGCCCCCGGGCTCTTCCGCGGCGGCACGCCCGACGAGGAGGGCGTCGAGTGGCTGCGCGAGCGGGGGATCCGCACGGTGATCAACCTGCGCCACTACCACGGTGAGACCGAGGGCGAGCGCGTCCGCGCGGCCGGCCTGCGCTACGAGTGGATCCCCCTCGAGTCGACCGACGCGCCGGAGCCCGAGCAGATCGAGCGCTTCCTCGCGATCGTGACCGACGAGAGCGCGCGGCCGGTCTACGTGCACTGCCTGCACGGCGTGGATCGCACGGGCGCGATGATCGCGGTCTACCGGATCCGCGAGCAGGGCTGGAGCAACGCGGACGCGCTCGCCGAGATGGAGACCTTCGGCGCGCACGGCGTCCTCCACGACCTGCGCCGCTTCGTCGGCGCCTACGTTCCCGAGTAGGGGCGCCCGCCCGCCGATTGGGCTAGAACGAGGGCCCGCGGGCGGCATGGAAGACCTGATCGAGTTCTTCGTGCAGCAGGGCTCGTACCTGCTGATGTTCGTCGCCCTCGTGGTCGCGGGGCTCGGCATCCCGCTGCCCGAGGACATCGTGATGATCTCGGGCGCGATCCTCGCGCAGCGCGGGATCACCGACCTCCCGCTCACCGTCGCGGTCCTCGCGGCCGGCGTGCTCGCCGGCGACACGGTGTTGTTCTTCGTGGCGCGGCGCGTGGGCACCGCGGTCTACAAGTGGAAGCTCGTGCGCCGCGTGATGCCGGACGAGCGCCGCAAGTGGGTCGAGGAGAAGATCGAGAAGCACGGGAGCCTCGTGGTCTTCTTCGCGCGGCACCTCGCGGGCTTCCGCGGCGCGACGTTCGCGCTCTGCGCGATCCACGGCATCAGCTACCCGCGCTTCATCTTCTGGGACGCGGTCGCGCTGATCATCTCGCTCCCGATGTGGATGAGCCTCGGCTGGTTCTTCGGCGACTCGATGGACCAGCTCACGAACCACACCGCGACCGCCGAGCGCATCGTGCTCTTCGTCCTGATCGCGGGCGTGCTCGTGGGGCTCGGCGTGCACGCGCTCGTGCGGCTCCTGCGCCGCCCCAAGGACGCGCCGCCGAGCGCGGAGGCCCCGACCGAGCCGAGCCCTCAGCCGCCGGAGTGAGCTCGACCGCTCGCTACCGCCGCACCGGCACGCCCCAGATGTCCTTGGCGTAGTCGCGGATCGTCTGGTCGCTCGAGAAGCGCCCCATGCGCGCCGAGTTGAGGATCGCGCGGCGCGTCCACTCGCGCCGATCGAGGTAGAGCGCCTCGGCCGCGCGCTGGGCCTCGAGGTAAGGCCCGAAGTCGGCGAGGTGCACGTAGCGCTCGCCGTCGGCGACGAGGTGGCGCATGAGCGCTTCGAAGCGCGTCGGCTGCTCGGGGCTGAACGCGCCCTTGCCGATCGCGTCGAGCACCGCGCGGACGTCGCTCCGCGTCTCGTAGATCGCGCCGGGGCGGTAGCCCTTCGCGAGCCGCTCGGCGACCTCCTCGACGGTGAGGCCGAAGATGAAGACGTTCTCGTCGCCGACCGCCTCGCGGATCTCGACGTTCGCGCCGTCGAGCGTGCCGATCGTCAGCGCGCCGTTCATCGCGAACTTCATGTTCCCGGTGCCCGACGCCTCCTGGCCCGCGCACGAGATCTGCTCGGAGAGGTCCGCGGCGGGGATCAGGCGCTCGGCCCACGAGACGCGGTAGTTCGGGACGTAGAAGACCTTGAGGTGCTCGCTCACCACCGGGTCGGCGTTGACCACCGCGGCGACCGAGTGGATGAGGTGGATGACCTGCTTGGCCGCCGCGTAGCCGCTCGCGGCCTTACCGCCGAAGATCACGGAGCGCGGCACGGGGGGCAACTTTCCTTGCTTGATCTCCTGGTAGCGGGCGACGACGTGCAGGAGGTTGAGGAGCTGGCGCTTGTACTCGTGGATGCGCTTGATCTGGACGTCGAAGATCGAGTCCGGGTCGAGCGAGACGCCGTGGAGCGCGCGGATCTTCGCGGCGAGGGCGAGCTTGTTCTCGCGCTTCACCGCGAAGAAGCGCTCCTGGAACGCGGCGTCGGTGGCGAGGGGCTCGAGCGCCTCCATGCGGGACAGATCGGTGACCCACGAGTCGCCCCCGACGACGTCGGTGGCCAGCCGCGCGAGGCCCGGGTTGCACTCGAGGAGCCAGCGGCGCGGCGTGACCCCGTTGGTCTTGTTGCGGAAGCGGTTCGGGTAGTACGCGTCGAACTCGGGGAACATCTGCTCGCGCAGGAGCTGCGAGTGGAGCGCGCTCACCCCGTTGACGCTGAAGCTCCCGACGATCGAGAGGTTCGCCATCCGCACGTGGCCCTGCGGGCGCTGCTCGATGATCGCCATCTTGGCGAGCTTGTCCGGCTGGTTCGGGTACTGCGCCTCGACGTCGGCGCGCAGCCGCTTGTCGATCTCGTGGATGAGGTCGAGCTGGCGCGGGAGGAGCTTGTCGAGCAGGTGCTGCGGCCACGTCTCGAGGGCCTCGGGGAGCAGCGTGTGGTTCGTGTACGCGAAGCAGCCCCGCGTGATCGACCACGCGCGCTTCCAGTCCATGTGGTGCTCGTCGATCAGGATCCGCATCATCTCGGCCACGGCGAGCGCGGGGTGCGTGTCGTTGAGCTGGAACACCGCGCGCTCGGGGAGATCGTCGAGGCTCTCGTGCCGGCCGAGGTGGCGCCGCACCGCGTCCTGGAGCGAGGCGGACACGAAGAAGTACTCCTGCCGCAGCCGCAGCTCCTTGCCCGGCGGGCCCGCGTCGTTCGGGTACAGGATCCGCGAGATGTTCTCCGCGTAGCCGCGCTGCACCACCGAGCGATCGTGGTCGCCGTGGTTGAACGCGTGCAGGTCGAACTCGTGGACGGGGACCGCGCGCCAGAGGCGCAGCGTGTTCACCGCGTCGTTCCGGTAGCCGGGCACCGGGATGTCGTGCGCGACCGCGTAGACGTCGTCGGTGTCGAGCCACTCGAAGTGTTGGCGGCCGGTCTTCTCGTCGACGCGCGGCTCGACGCGGCCGTTGTAGCGCACGGTGATCCGGAGGTCCGTCCGCGAGACCTCCCACGGCGAGCCGTGCTGGAGCCACGCGTCGGGCTGCTCGACCTGCTGCCCGTCCACGATCTCCTGGCGGAAGATCCCGTAGTCGTAGCGGATGCCGTAGCCGACGGCGCCGATCCCGAGCGTCGCCATCGAGTCCATGAAGCACGACGCGAGGCGGCCCAGGCCCCCGTTGCCGAGCCCCGGGTCCTCCTCCTCCTCGAGCACCGCCTCGAGGTCGTGGCCGAGCGACGCGACGGCCTGCCGCGTCGCGTCGAGCATCCCGAGGTTGTAGAGCGCGTCGCGCAGGAGCCGCCCCGGGAGGTACTCCATCGAGAGGTAGTAGACGCGCTTGCCGCCGGACTGCCAGTCGCGCTGCCGCGTGCGGTGCCAGCGATCCGCGAGCCGCGCGCGCGCCGCGTAGGACACCGCGTGGAAGAGATCGAGCGCGTTCGTCGTGTGCTGGTCGCGGACGCGGACGTGCTCGAGGTGATCGAGGATGGACTCGCGGATCGAGCCCGCGTCCATGCCGAGCGGCCGGTCCGGGATGCTCGCGTCGAGGGTCATAGGCGCGGAGCATCCCCCCGTCGGGGGCGTGACGCAATCCTGAGTGAATCAATCTCCCAGCGCGGCCCGGAGCTCCGCGTAGAGGTGCACGTTGGCGAGGATCGCGCGCTCGAAGAGGGCGAGGTCCATCGACTCGTTCGGGCCGTGCGCGCACGTGCGCGGATCCATCACGCCGTTGAGGATCAGGGGGAGGTCGCCGAAGCGCTCGCCGAACATCGCGACGAACGGGATCGAGCCGCCGACGCCGATCTGCACGAGCTTCTTGCCCCACGCCTTCTCGTACGCGCGATCCGCCGCGGGGAACGCGGGGCCCTTCGGCACGTAGAGCCAGCTCCCGCCCGAGGAGAGGCGCCGGAGCGAGACCTGGACGCCGCCGGGCGGATCGCGGAGCAAGACGTCTTGCAGGATCGCGTAGAGATCGTCGCCGCGCTGCCCGGGCGCGACGCGCACGCTCAGCCGCGCGGAGGCCGCGCGCCGGACCGCGTTCTTCTCGCGGCCGGGCACCGGCAGCGTGGTCGAGAGCACCGTGACCGCGGGCTGGCGCCAGATCCACTCGGCCGTCGAGCGGCCGCGCGCGGGCAGCGGCTCCACCCCCTCGAGCAGCCGCGCGCCGGTGCGCACGACCTCGGGCCCGAGCGGGACGTCCCAGCTCGCCCTCGCCCAGGCCTCGGGCACCTCGACGCGGCCGTGCACGAGCCGGCCGTCCTCGTCGACGAGCCGCGCGACGAGCTGCATCAGCGCGACCGCGGGATCGGGGATCGCGTTGCCCCAGAGGCCCGAGTGCACGTCGGCGGCCATCGACTCGCACGAGAGCTCGAGGTCCATGAGGCCGCGGAGCGACACCGTCAGGCCCGGGACGTCCGTCGACGGATTCTCGCAGTCCGTCAGGATCATCACGTCGGCCTCGAACGCCTCGGGGTGCGCGTCCATGTAGCGCACGAGGTTCGGAGAGCCGATCTCCTCCTCGCTCTCGATCACGAGACGCAAGTTGACGGGCAGCTCGCCCGCCACCGCGAGCCACGCCTCGATCGCGGCGAGGTGCGAGACCCACCCGCCCATGTCGTCCGCGGCGCCGCGCGCGTAGAGCCGGCCGTCGACCGCGCGCGCCTCGTGCGGCGGCGTGTCCCAGTGCTCGCCCGCGACGGGCTGCAGATCGAGGTGGCCGTAGACGAGCACCGTCGGCCACGCCGGATCGACGATGCGCTCCGCCGCGACGCACGGCAGCGCGCCCTCGACCTCGAGCGCGCGGCAGTGGCTCAGCCCGAGCGCGGCGAGGTCGTCGACGATCCGCTCGGCGAGCGCGCGCACGTCGCGCGCGTGCTCGGCCTCGCAGCTGATCGCGGGGTAGCGGAGGTACTCGGTGAGGCGCTGCACGGTGTCGGCGAAGCGGGCCTTGGCGTGCGCGGCGACCTGATCGGCCTGGGTCATTCGGGGGTGCTCCGGGGGGGATCTCGGCGGCAGAGGGTGAACCAGTAGTCGAGGATGCGATCGCCCTTGGCGTCCTCACGCGACGCGCGGCCGATCGAGACGTGGCTCGACACGCGCCGCATGAAGTCGCGGGTCTGGTGGTAGACGAGGCGCTGGAGGCCCAGGGAATTCGGGACGACCTTCGGCCAGCCCGCCGGGACCTCGCCGTCCGGGATCTGGAAGTAGTCGACGACCACGCCGCCGCGCTCGGGCCAGCCCTCGTGGCCGGTCGTCCGGTACGCGACGAAGTAGCCCGGCGTGATGAACCACGCGTTGCTCGCGTTGTAGCCGAAGAGCCGCCCGCTCCCGTCCGCGGCGCGGGCGAAGCGCTTCTGGAAGCCCTGGAAGAACGGGAGCGTCATGATCGTGTTCCGGCCCGGGTGGTGGACCGGCACGAGGTCGGCGACCTCCCGCGGGACGAAGTGATCGACCGTGATCTCCGGCGCGTCGGCGGCCTTCTCGAAGAGGCGCGCCTGATCGCCCCTCCCGAGCGCGTTCGCCTCGCGCTCGCGGTCCTCGGCCCCGAGGCCGTCGAGGTGCGCGGCGATGGCGTCGATCGCGTCGGGGCCGCGGATGAGGAGCTCGAGGGGGGAGGCCATCGCGGACGTTTTCTTGACCGACGATCGCTCCGGGCGCTACCCCGAAGAAGGCGGGCGAGGCGGCCCGCCGCTTGGAGGTCGAAGGCGAATGACCCGAGCGAGAGGGCTCGCGGCCGCGGTGGCCGCGTGGGCGGTGCTCTGCGCGCTCCCCACGGACGCGAGCGCGCACCGGCGGGTGCGCGTGACCGTGGTGAGCGACCCCGCCATCGCGGACGCGATGCGCGAGATCCTCGCGACGACGCCGGAGGTCGACGTGGTGCCCGCGCCGCGCGCGGAGCTCGAGCTGCGCGGCGTCGTCGCCGAGCTGCGCCACCAGACGCTGCACGACATCGTGGAGGTGCGCGCGCGGGTGACCGTGGTGGTCGCCGACGCGCGCGGGGGCGCGGTGCGCGCGATGCTGACCGGGCGCGCGGGGGCGCGGGGCGGCGGCGACGTGGATCGACTGTCGCAAAACGCCTTGCGGGCCGCGGTGCGCGGCGCGCTGCGCTCGCTCGGCCAGCACGGGCCCGCGCTCGCGCGGCGCTGACAGGGCGCCCGCGAGGCGGTATGCCTCGCCCCATGAGCGAGACGAGAGAGCACCCCGCGGTCGTGAACGTGGACGAGGTCGAGCCGATCGAGCGCCTGCTCGGCGCGCGCTACGGCGGCCGCTACCGACCGCTGACGCCGTCGATGCGCCCGCGCGGCGGCACGCTCGGCGTGAACCACAACACCCTGCCGCCGGGCCGCGTGATGGTCCCGTTCCACGCCCACCGGCGCGAGGACGAGGTCTTCTACGTGCTGTCCGGGCGCGGCGTGCTGCGCTACGGCGACCGGCCGCTCCGCGAGCTCCGCGCGGGCGACTGCGTCTCGTGCCCGGCGGGCACGGGGATGGCGCACCAGATCGCGAACCCGTTCGACGAGGACCTCGTGTACCTCGCGATCGGCGCGTACGACCCGGACGAGGTCTGCACCTACCCGGACAGCGGCAAGGTGTTCGTGCGGAGCCTCGGGTCCGCGGGGCGGCTCGAGAAGGCGGCGTACATGGACGGCGAGCCCGACGAGCCGAAGATCTTCGAGTGAGCGAGATCGGGTAGGATGCGCGTCCACCAAGGAGGGTAGGACATGGGGTTCTTCGACAAGCTCAAGGCCGCGGCGAACTTCGTCTCGGGCGGCGCCGCGCGCGTGACCATCGAGTGGCAGCCGGCCGTGGCGTTCCCCGGGGAGCCGCTCGGCGTGCGGGTCACGGTGACGAGCACGGGCCCGGCGATCAACTCGGGCGGCGTCTTCGTCGACGTGTCGGCGCACGAGCAGCTCAACATCCCGGCGAACGCGCTCGGGAACAACAACCCGCACGTGAACCACACGAAGCAGACGTACTCGCACACGCACCAGATCGCGCCGGCCTTCCAGCTCGGGGCGAACCAGACGCTGCAGTTCGAGGGTCAGATCCAGCTCCCGATGCAGGCGCAGCCGACCTACGACGGCCCGCTCGCGGATCACGACTGGGGCATGCGCGGCCGCGTCGAGATGACGGGCAACGACCCCGACTCGGGCTTCGTGAAGTTCATCGTCGGCAAGAAGGGGTAGCCGCCGCACGCGAAGTTCACCCGGCGCGGCGGGCCACGGTAGCCTTCGACCGTGCTCGTCCGCCGGGGGCTCGCGCTGTTCCTCTCCGTGCTCTTCGGGCTCGGGACGGCGGAGGCCCAGCCAGCGCGGCCCGGGCCGACCCTCGCGTTCGGGGGCGACGTGCTCTACGACGCGCCGCTCGCGTACCAGCTGCGGCGGCGCGCGCGCGCGGTCGGGCGCGACGCCGCGTACCGCGAGGTCTTCGCGGATCTCGGGCCGACGATCGGCGCCGCGGACCTGGCCGTCGTCAACCTCGAGACGCCCGTCAGCGAGCGCTACCGGCACCGCACGCCGCGCGAGGACGTGCCCGTGTTCCGCGCGCCCGAGCACTTCCTCGACGCGCTCCGCGCCGCGGGGATCGACGCCTTCACCGTCGCCAACAACCACGCCTACGACCAGGGCCTGCGCGGGCTGCGCAACACCATGGACGCGGCCCGCGCGCGGGACGTGCCGTTGATCGGCGCCGGCGAGGACCCGCGCGCCGCCGCGCAGGCGCGGACGGTCACCGTCGCGGGCGCGCGCATCGCGCTCGCCGCGTGGACCGAGGCCACGAACCACCGGCCGCTCTCGCTCGAGGGCCGCGGGCCGCGGATCGCGCTCCTGCGCGACGGAACGATGCAAGAGAGCTTGCGGGCCGCGCGCGCGAGCGGCGCGCACCTCGTGATCGCGTCGTTCCACTGGGCGTACGAGGACCTCACGCGGCCACGGCCGATGATGCGCGAGGCGGCGCGCGAGGCCGCGGAGGCGGGCGCCGACCTCGTGATCGGGCACGGCACGCACGTGCCCGGGAGCACCGAGCTGATCTTCACGAGCGACGGTCGGCGCGTGCGGGTGCTGTACTCGCTCGGGAACCTGCTCGCCGCGATGGAGGAGCCCGCGGGCGATCTCGGCGCGCGCGAGGTCGGGGTCCGCGACGCGCCGCTCGCGCGCGTGCGCACGCGCTGGCGAAGCGGGCGGCTCGAGGTCGAGGCGGTGGAGGTCGTGCACCACTGGATCTCGCGGCCCGTGTCGTTCGCGCCGTGGGCCGAGGGCGGGGAGATCGCGGTGGGGCGGCCGGTGTCGATCCCCGACGAGCTGCGGCGGCTGGCCGCCACGCGGTGCGGGCGGCTGTGCGCCGAGCGCGAGGCGCAGTACCGGCGGCGCGTGGCGCTGATGGACGCCGCGATGGCGGACCTGGGGGCGACCCCGGCGACGGCGCCGCTCGTGGCGAGCGCGCCCCCGCGGAGCGCGGCTCCCCCTGCCCCTGCGGCTCCGGCCCCCGCGAGCGCGAGCCGACCGGATCCCGCAGCCGCGCCCCCGCTCGCTCGCGCGCCCGCGCCCGCGCCCGCGCCCGCACCCGCACCCGCGCCCGCGCCCGCGCCCGCGCCCGCGCCTGCCCTCGCTCGCGCACCCGCGCCCGCTCCCGCTCCCGCTCCCGCTCCCGCTCCCGCTCCCGCTCCTGCGCTCGTGGCCGCGGCCCCACGACCTCGCCCGGCGGCGCGGGCCGAGGTCGCGGAGCGCGACGACGCTCCGAGCCGCACGCCGCGCGTCGTCGTCCCCGACACCGATCCACGACTGCAGCCCTTCTTGCGGGGGATGACCTTCCCGATCGAGTTCGCCGGCGACGCCGTCGTCGAGTCCCGCGTCGATCCTGCCGCGCTCGCCCGGCTCGTGGCCCTGATGGTCGAGGATCGCGGCCTCCACTGCGAGATCATCGGCTCCTCGACGGTCGCCGACGCCGCCGCGCACCCGAGCCTCGGCGCGATGCGCGCGCGGCGGCTCAAGGTCCTCATCGCCGGCCGCGGCCCCTCCCGCTCGCGCTTCACCACCCGCGGAGGCGCGCCCGGCGAGGG
>JAYRVK010000205.1:0-5256 GCA_041918555.1 Sandaracinaceae bacterium | reverse complement strand
TCAGAAACTGGCCGAGGCCCTCGACCCGTCGGGCGATCGCCTCGGGCGACTCGGCGCCCGGAGGAACCGCGTCGTGGTCGAGCCCCGGTGCCCGCTGGCCCGGCGACAGGCTCTCGAGGCCCCCCAGGATCGCGTCGACGAGGGCGCGCTCCGCGGCCCCCTCGGGATCCACGGAGATCACCGCCATCCGCGTGCTGGGCTCCGTCGGGTGCGCGAGCGCGGCGTCCTGGTCCGCCGCCTCGAGGTGCGCGCCGTCGTTGTAGCGCTCGAGCAGGAGCCGCCCCGCGATCTCGCGCAGCGCGCTCAGCGAGGTGTTGCCCACCCCGACGAGGGGGCTCATGCGGCCGCGCACGCCGAGCACGCGCGTCGCGAGCGCCCGCACGACCCCGCCGTGGGTCACCAGCACCACGCGGCGATCGCGGTGGCGATCCCGGAGGTCGTCGATGGCGTCGTCGACCCGCGCCTCGAACTCCTCCATCGACTCACCCCCGCCGATGCGGACCGCCGCGCCGCGCCGGAGCGCGTCGACCTGATCCCCGAAGCGCGCGGCGACCTCCTTGCGCGTGAGCCCGGCCCACTCCCCCACGTCGATCTCGCGGAACCGGGGATCCGAGACCAGGGGGGCCACCACCGCGGTCGCGGTCTCCGCCGCGCGCGACAGATCCGAGACGTAGCCGTGGTCGAACTCGCGCCCGTACATGCGCGCGGCGAGCGCGCGCACCTGCAGCCGCCCCCGCGGGCTCAGCGGGACGTCGCTCTGCCCTTGCCACTGCCCCGTGGCGTTCCACGTGGACTCGGCGTGCCGGATCATGGTCAGGTGCACGACACTCCCCCGCTCGTGAGCGTACGGCAGAACGCCTCGTCGGCGACAACTGGCGCTACAGTCCAGGCGTGGCGAGCGCGGCGATCGACGCGGGACGGGTCCTCGAGAGCCCGGTGCGGCTCGCGGATCGCACGCGATGGCTGTGGCTCCGCTCCCTCGGCCCGCTCGCCCGCCCGCTCGTGCGCCGGCGCGAGCTCCGCGTCGCGGTCGCCGGCTCGACGCTCGTGCTCGTCTCGCTCGCGGGCGCGGTGTTCCTGCCGATGTGGATGCTCGCGCTCGGCCCGATCGTGTGGGGGACCCCGCACGTCCTGAGCGACCTGCGCTACCTCTGGGTGCGGCCCGGCTGGCATCGCCGCGTCGCGCTCTGGGTGCTCGTCGGCGGACCGCTCCTCGCGCTGACGATCACCGCGCACCCCGCGTGGGGCTTCGGCGCTGCGATCGGCGCGCTCGCCGGCGCGCGTGGGCCGCTGTGGAAGAAGGTCGTGTTGCTCCCGATCGGGCTCGCGCTCGTGTGGATCGCCCTGCGCGAGGAGCAGTTCTGCGCGCTCGTCTTCGCGCACGCGCACAACTTCATCGGCGTGCTGCTGTTCTGGGCGTGGCGGCGACGCGAGGGGAGGCTCCACCTGGTCCCGCTCGCGCTGTTCGCGCTGGGCTGCGGGCTCCTGATGTCCGGCTGGCTCGACGACGCGGTCCTCGCCATGGACGTCCTGCGCGTGAACCCGGGCGGCCTCGACGTGTACTACCACCTCGGCGCGCTCTCGCCCGGCGTGCCCGGGATGCTCGGCGTGCGCCTCGTGCTCCTCTTCACGTTCGCGCAGTCGATGCACTACGCGGTCTGGGTGCGGCTCGTCCCCGAAGAGGATCGCCGGCGCGAGACCCCGCGGACGTTCGCGGCGAGCCTGCGCGCGCTGCGCGTCGACTTCGGCGGCTGGCTCCTCGGGGCCGCGATCCTCGGGTGCGTGGCGCTCGCGGTGTGGGCGGCGTGGGACGTGTTCTCGGCGCGCAACGGCTACCTCCGCGCGGTGCTCTTCCACGGCCACCTCGAGGTCGCCGCGGCGGCGCTCCTCTTCGTCGAGGGCCTGCGCCCGAGGGCCAGCACCGGAGGCGCGCCCGCGTGAGCGCCCTCGCGTGGCTCGGCCAGTGGCTCATCGCGTTCGTCCTCACCCAGGTGGTGGAGATGGGCGTGTACGCGAACGTGCCGGGCGCCGCGCGCCCGCTCCGCGAGCGGCTCGCGATCGCGTTCGGCGCGAGCGGGATCACGCACCCGATCGTGTGGTTCGTGATCGCGCCGCTGTACGGCCCGCTGCACCTCGACTGGTGGACGGTCGTCGCGATCGCCGAGGTCTTCGCGTTCGTCGTCGAGGGGATCTGGCTGGCCCTCTTCGGGCACCGGGTCCTCGTGGCCTTCGCGGCCTCGCTGGTCGCCAACGGGCTGAGCTTCACCATCGGGCTGTTCTGCTACGAGGTCCTCGGGTGGTAAGGATCGGGGCGCGATGAGCGACGGTACGCAGCGCATGTCCGGCTCGACCGGGGTCCTGGGCACGGACGCCGGGGGGAACCTCGTCGTCCGGCGGGTGATCGTCCGAGTGGTGTCCGGGCCCGACCGCGGCAAGGAGGTCGCGCTCGAGCACGGGACGTTGCTCGTCGGATCCCACCCCGAAGCCGATCTCGTGCTCACCGACGGCACCGTGTCGCGCTACCACGCGGAGCTCGCGCTGATGCCCGAGGGCGTGCGCGTCCGCGATCTCAAGTCGACCAACGGGACCTTCGTCGGCGACTCGCGCATCGAGGCCGCGGTGGTGGCGCCCGGCTCCGAGGTGCGGCTCGGGCGCACGCGCGTCGAGATGCTGCCGGCCGACGTGCCGATGCCGGAGGCGCCGTCGGAGCGCGTGTCGTTCGGCCGGCTCGTCGGCGCGGCGCGCTCGATGCGGCAGCTCTTCGGGCTCCTCGAGAAGGTCGCCGCGACCGACGCGCCGGTGCTCCTGTACGGCGAGCCCGGCGTCGGGAAGTCCGAGGCCGCGCGCGCGATCCACGAGGCCTCCGCGCGCAGCCGCGGCGCGTACGTCGAGCTCGATCTGCGCGGCACCGTCGGCGCGCACGCGATCGGCGACGAGATCGCGCGCGCGGATCGCGGCCCCGTGGTCCTCGATCACGTGGTCGAGGCGCCGGTGGCCATCCAGGACGCGCTGGCGATGGCCCTCGATCGCCGCGAGCGCGGGGTGATCGACGTGCGCCCGATCGCGATCGCGGCGACGGATCTGCGGGACCGCGTGGAGGCCGGCGCCCTGCGGCGCGACCTCTGGTTCTCGCTGGCCTCGCTGCGCGTGCTGGTGCCGCCGCTCCGCGAGCGCCGCGAGGATCTCCCGCGCCTCGTCCGCGATCTCGTGCAGTCGACGGGCTACCCCGATGTCGGCCTCACCGCCGCCGAGCTCGGGATGCTCCGCGCGCACGACTTCCCCGGGAACGTGCGCGAGCTCCGGCGGATGATCGAGCAAACCTTGTTGCGGAGCGAGCGCGCGAGCCACCCGCCGCCGGCGCCGGGCGGCGTCCAGGTCACCGAGGACCTCGTCCAGCTCCCGTTCAAGGAGGCCAAGGAGAAGCTCCTCGACGTGTTCGAGGCGCGCTACATCGAGGCGCTGCTCCAGCGCCACGGCGGCAACGTCTCGCGCGCCTCGCAGGAGGCCGGGGTGGACCGCAACCACCTCGCGCGGCTCGCAAAGAAGCACGGCCTGCGCTAGGCACCGTCGATGGCCAGCCCTCCGCCGAAGAAGGACGTCGCGCACGCGCTGCTCGAGCGCGGGAGCTTGTACCTCCACCTCGATCCGCGCCGCGAGGGCGTGGTCGTCCCGCGCCACTTCCGGAGCCAGCCGCAGCTCGTCTTGCAGGTCGGCCTGGACCTCCCGGTGCCGATCCCCGATCTCGTGGTCGACGACGAGGGCGTGATCGGGACGCTGTCGTTCTCGCGCACGCCGTTCCAGTGTCGGGTGCCGTGGACCTCGGTGTTCGGGATGGTCGGCGACGACGGGAGGGGGGTCGTATGGCAAGACGACTTGCCCCCCGAGGTCGCGGAGGACGTGGCGCACGCGGAGGCGAAGGCCGCGCGCGCGGCGAAGACCCCGCTGCGCTCGATCGCGGGCGGCGCCGCCGCGGCGAGCGTCGAGCCGCCGCCCGAGCGCGACGACGAGCCGACCGCGCCGACCAAGCGCCCGGCGCTGCGCCTGGTGAAGTGAGCGACTGACGGGGAGGGATGGACCGACGATCGAAGCGACGAGGAGCCCGACCGTGTACGCCCCCGGCGCCTTCGTGTGGCGCGAGCTGATGACGCCCGACGTGGAGCGCGCGAAGGGCTTCTTCGGCGAGCTCTTCGGCTGGCGCTTCGTCGGCATGCCGATGGGCGACTTCGAGTACGTGATGATCCACGCGGGCGACACCCCGCTCGGCGGCGTGATGCCGATGGGCCCCGAGTCCGGGCACCCCCCGCACTGGATGAGCTACGTCTCGGTCGACGACGTCGACGCCGCGGCGGGCGTCGCGAAGGCGAAGGGCGGCACGGTCGCGGTCGGCCCGATGGACATCCCGAACGTCGGCCGCTTCGCGGTGATCGGCGATCCGGACGGCGCGTACTTCACGCTCTTCCGCTCGCAGCACGGCGACCCGACGGCGGCTCCGACCGCGCACACGTTCTGCTGGGAGACGCTCGTCACCAAGGACGTGGCGAAGGCGCGGGAGTTCTACGGCGCGGTCGTCGGCTGGCAGAGCGTGGCCGGCCCGAACGCGATCCCGACCTTCGCGCGCGACGGCGGCAAGGTCGTGCTCGCGGACGTGCAGCTCGCCAAGACCCAGCCGCCGAGCTGGACGACGTACGTGGCGGTCGCGGATCTCGACGCGACGATGGCGCGGGTCGAGAAGCTCGGCGGCACGATCGCGTGCCCGCGCGTCGACATCGAGAACGTCGGCGCGATCACGTTCCTGACGGACCCGACCGGCGCGTTCCTCGGCGTGTTCGAGTCGAAGATGGTGGGCTGAGGGGCCTCGCGAGGCCTCACAGATCCATGCCGCGCCCGTCGACGCAGCGCACCTCCGCGGGATACCGCTCGCGGTAGGCGAGGCACGAGTCGCGCGCGACGCCCCAGCCGTAGTCGGCGAACTCCGGGAGCTCGGTGGGGCTGAGCACCATGCAAACGCAGTCGACGCCCCCCTGGTAGCCGCACTCGGTGAGCGCGCGGACGATCCCATCGGGCCGGCTCGCGTCGCAGCGCGGGCGCGGCGAGGGAACACAGACGCCGACGCCGCGGGTCTCGCTCAGGCCGACGCACGCGGGGCGACCGGCCACGCCGTCCTCGAACCCCGGGGGGCAGGTGTCGCCGCACCGTCCCCCGCACAACGGCGCGCCCGGATCCGAGCCGCTCGGGCAGGCGTGATCGGGCGGCCCC
>JAYRVK010000204.1:0-4449 GCA_041918555.1 Sandaracinaceae bacterium | reverse complement strand
GCCGCAGAAGACCCGCGCAGCGGGGCTTCGGAGGCGCACCTCACTCCGTCCGCGATCCATCGCCGACGCGATTAATCGACGGTCCTTCAGTTGCAGAGGATGTTGGCGCGCACCGCGCCGACCTCGATCGCGCGATCGCAGGCGGGCCCGAAGAGGCTGAGCTGCGCGCGGCGCTCGCTCGTCCAGTCCCAGCCGTCCTCCCGCGACTCGTCGCGCGGGATCGTCTCGCGACCGATCAGCACCTCGACGACGTCGTCCGCGTCCGGCGGGATCGGCACCGCGAACACGCACTGCGCGAGGTCGCGCGCGATCTCGTCGAGGAGCGAGTCGAGCAGCGCCGGGTCGCGCGCGTCGTAGAAGCGCTGCGGCTCGGTCGAGGGGCGCGCGCGGCCACCCGTGATGGCGAGCCGGTTCAACAGCTCGTGCTCGGGGCCCGGGCTCGCGATCCCGAGGACGAACACGTCGATCCCGTGGACGTCGTGCGCCTCGCCGACCACCGACACGATCTCGCCGACCGCGTCCTCGCCGCACGTCGGCGCGCCGTCCGTCGCGACGACCATGAACTGCGCGCTGTTCTCGTCCGCGCGCGCGAGGAGCGCGGCGAGCGCCGCGCGCGCGGCGGGCCCGACCGGCGTTCCGCCGTTCGGGTCGTAGCGCGTGAAGTGCGTGATGATCCCGGCGGCGCGGCCCGGGCCGATCGGGACCTCGAGGCCGCCGAACACGTCGCACGGCCCCTCGGTCGCGCGCATGGTCTGGGTCGGGAAGAACTTCGCGCCGACCTCGACGCTCTCGTCGAACGCCTCGAGCGCGCCGCCGAGGGCGAGCTCGAGGATCTCCCAGCGGGACTCGAGCGGGCGCGGCGTCTCGCCGGCGAAGTCGAGGGCCATCGAGCCCGAGCGATCGATCACGAACACGACCTCGACGGTGCTCGGGTCCAGGCGCACGACGCCGGGCCGGCAGACGAGGCCCGCGTCCTCGCCCCCGTCGGTCCCGGCGTCCGTCCCCGCGTCGAAGCCCCCGTCCGGCCGCGACGCGTCGAGGCCCGGCGAGACCTCGCCGACCTCGAGCCCGGTCTTGCTGCCGCAGCCGGCTCCGAGCGCCGACACGAGGAGCAGGGTGATCGCTGGCTTCGACACGCGGGCGACGCTGTAGCAGGTCGCCCGCCGCGCCGCGACCGCAAGGTGTTTTGCGCGCGACTACTCGGCGTCGCAGAGGATCTCGGCGCTGACCGTCCCCGACGACGAGGTCACGCGCTCGCAGGCGCCGCCGAACAGGGTGATCTCCGATCGATCCGGGGCGGTGAAGTCCCAGCCCTCGCTCCGGGTTCCGTCGCGCGCGATGATGAGCCCGTCGAGCGTCACCTCGAGCGTCGCGTCGGGCGGCACCGCGGGATCGAGCTCGAACACGCAGCGCGCGATCGTGTCGGTGATCGTGGTGAGGGCCTCCTCGAGATCCGCGCGGCGCGCCACGCTGTAGAAGCGGCGGCCGCCGTCGAGCTCGCGGGGGCGGCCGCCCGCGATCGCCATCCGGTCCAGCACGTCGCCGAGGTCGGGTCGGGTCGGGTCGTCGATCCCGATCACGTAGACGGGGATCGAGTTGCCCGCGGCGAGGCGCTCGATGACGGCGATCGTGTTGCCCTCGTCCAGGCAATTGAAGGGGCCGAAGCGCATGTCGAGGCACGAGTCCGGGCGCCCGGTGCACACGCACGCGGGCGGCGGCGGCACGGGATCGGGCTGGCAGTTCGGGCCTCCGTCGGTCGCGAGCACGACGAAGCGCGGCACGCCCGGGGCCGGCCGCGTCGTGAAGAAGCGCTCGACCTCGCCGAGCGCCGCGGCGGTCGGCGTCCCGCCGGCCGGGCCCGTCGTCTCGAAGATCTCGACCAGGCGCGGGATGCGCCGGGGCGCCGGCGCGATGTCGACGCCGGCCTCGACCGCGCACGCCTCCTCCGGGGTGGTCTCCGAGCCGTCCGCGCTCGGGTAGACCTTGGCGCCGATCTCGAGGAGCGGGTCGGCGCCCATCAGCACCGCCTCGAGCGTGTCGCCCATGACGTCCCAACGGCTCGGCCGGGGATCGCCGGGCTCGCGCGGCTCGCCCTGCATCGTGTCGTCCATCGAGTTGCTGCGATCGAGGACGAACATCAGCTGCGCGCCCCGGCGCATGAGCGCCACGGGCTGCGGCATGCACATCGGCGCGTCGATTCCGGCGTCGAAGCCTCCGTCCATGCCTGCGTCGAACGGCACGTCGGCGTCGGGGATCTTCAAGCCGGTGCGCGCTCCGCACCCGAGCATCAGCGCGAGGGCGGCGGCGGCGATCCCCTTCATGCGCTGAGCGTTGTCGAACATCGGCGGCGCGTCCAGTCAGCGCTGCTTCGCGACGATCCTCGCCCAGCCGTCCTTGAGCCCGATCGTGCGGTTGAGGACCGCGTGCCCCGCGCGGTGGTCGACGAGGTCCGTGACGAAGTAGCCGAGGCGCTCGAGCTGCATCTTCGCGCCCGGCTCGAGCTCGCCGATCGCAGGCTCGAGCTTGCAATTCGTCTTGACCTCCTTCGAGGCGGGGTTGAGGAACTCGAGGAAGCTCTTCGTCTCGTCGCCCATCGGGTTCTCGACGGTGAAGAGCCGATCGAAGAGGCGCACCTCCGCGTCGAGCGCGTGCGCCGCGCTCACCCAGTGGATGGTGCCCTTCACCTTGCGGCCGTCGGGCGACTTGCCGCCCCGCGAGGCGGGGTCCCAGGTGCAGCGCAGCTCCACGACCTCACCGTGGGCGTCTTCGACCACTTCGTTGCACCGGATCAGCGCCGCGTAGCGCAGGCGCACCTCCGCGCCGGGCGCGAGGCGGAACCAGCCCTTCTGCGGCACCTTCGCGAAGTCCTCGCGCTCGATGTAGAGGACGCGGGAGAACGGGACGCGGCGGGTGCCGAACGACTCGTCGGTCGGGTGGAGCGCGCAGTCGAACCAGTCGACTTCGCCCTCGGGGTAGTTCTCGATCACCAGGCGGATCGGATCGAGCACGCCCATCAGGCGCGGCGCCTTCGCGTCGAGGTCGCTCCGGATCTCGTGCTCGAGCAGGCCGACGTCGACGACGCCGGGGCGGCGGCTCACGCCGGTGCGCTCGCAGAACTCGCGGATCGCCTCGGGGGTGTACCCCCGGCGGCGCAGCCCGGTGAGCGTCGGCATGCGCGGGTCGTCCCAGCCGTCGACGTGGCCCTCGTTCACGAGCTGCAAGAGCGCGCGCTTGCTCAGCACGGTGTAGTCGAGTTTGTGCCGCGCGAACTCGTACTGGATCGGCGCGCCCTCGACGCCGATCGCCTGGAGGAACCAGTCGTAGAGCGCGTGGTGGTTCACGAACTCGAGCGAGCAGCAGGAGTGCGTGCTGCCCTCGATCGCGTCGCTCTGGCCGTGGGCCCAGTCGTACATCGGGTAGATGCACCACTTCGCGCCGGTGCGGTGGTGCGGGGTCTTCAGGATCCGGTACATCAGCGGGTCGCGGAGCTTGAGGTCCGGGCTCTGCATGTCGATCTTCGCGCGCAGGACCGCGGCGCCCTCGTCGAGCTCGCCCGCGCGCATCTGCTCGAGGAGCGCGAGGTTCTCCTCGACGCTGCGGCCCCGGAACGGGCTCTCGACTCCGGGCCGATGGAAGCTCCCGCGCGCCTCGCGGATCTGCTCGAGGCTCTGGTGGTCGACGTACGCCTTGCCCGCCTTCACGAGCTGCACGGCCCAGGCGTAGAGCTGGTCGAAGTAGTCGGAGGCGTAGAGGGTCTCGCCCCACTCGTAGCCGAGCCAGCGGATGTCGCGCTCGATGCCGTGCACGAACTCTTCGTCCTCGGCGACGGGGTTCGTGTCGTCGAAGCGGAGGTTGCACCTGCCGCCGAACTCCTGCGCGAGCGAGAAGTTCACCCAGATCGCCTTGGCGTGGCCGATGTGGAGGTAGCCGTTCGGCTCGGGCGGGAAGCGCGTCACGACGCCCGCGCGCCGGCCCTCGCGCAGGTCGGCCTCGACGATCTCGCGGATGAAGTTGCCGGGGCCCTCGTCCTCGCGTGCTGTCGTGTCCGTCACGGCCGGCCAGACTACGCTGCGCCGCGAGGAGGTCAATCGCTCGTCGCGCCGCGGCACTCGCCCGCGCGCACCTCGACGAGGTCTTCGCCGCGCTCCCACGCGATCCAGAAGCGCTCGCCCGCGACGGCGAGGCGGGACGCGACCGCGGAGGGCGCGACGAGCACCGGCTCGCCGAGCGCCCCCTCCGTCGCGCTCGCGGCCTGCACGAAGAGATCGCCGCCGGCGGAGTAGGCGAGGGCGATGCGCTCGCCGATCGCCGCCGCGAGCGGTGCGTGGACGACGAGGTCGCCGCGGGTCCCTCGCACCGTCGGCGCCCCGGCGATCCACACGCCGGTGCGGTCGCGCGCGACGTAGAGGACGTGCGCGCCGACGAGCGCGACCGGCGTGCCCGGCATCG
>JAYRVK010000203.1:0-1519 GCA_041918555.1 Sandaracinaceae bacterium | reverse complement strand
GCCCGCCCGTCGCGGCCCCGCCGGTCGTTTTGTATCGGGGCGCCCGGCGGCCCGAGCTCGAGCCGACGGCGCGCGCGCGCAACCTCGGGCGAGCCGCGCGGCTGTATCGCGACGCGCGCGCGCGCGCCGACCTCCGCGAGGCGGCTCGCGGGGAGCGCGTCCGCGTTGTAGCGCGCGAGGTCGGCGACGCGCGCCACGACCTCGTGCCCGCCCACGTCGAGGAGCAGCATCTCGGACGCGTCGTCGGTGCTCTCGACGATCGCGTCGTAGGTCCCGCCCACGCGCAGCCCGTCCACCGCCGGGAGCGGGCGCGCGCGGCGCGGCGCGCGCAGGGGGACCCGCAGGCGCTGGCGCCCGTCGAGCGCCGTCAAGCCGTGTTGCAGTGCTTCACGCGCGGCCACCTGCAGGTCGTGATCGATCGTCGTGTGGATCGTGTAGCCGCCGCGGCTCGCCGCCTCCTCGCCGACCAGCGCGCGGAGCTGCCGGTTCGCGTACGCGAGCACCTCGGGCGCGGCGTGATCGTGCTCGGGCACGGGCACCACCTGGAGCTCCACGGCGCGCGCCGCCGCGATCTCCTCGACGCTGAGGTCGGGCCAGTACTCCGCGCGCTTCTCCTCGAGCTGCGCGAGCACGAAGAGCTGCCGCCGGCGCGCGGCCTCCGGGTGGGTCCGCGGCGACAGGTGCGTCGGCGACTGCGGGATCCCCGCGAGGAGCGAGGCCTCGGCGAGGCTCAGCTCTTCGACGTCCTTGCCGAAGTAGAACTGCGCGGCCTCCTGTACGCCGTAGCGGCCGTGGCCGAAGTTCACGTGGTTCAGGTAGAGTTCGAGGATCTGGTCCTTGGTCAGCCGCTGCTCGAGCTCGCGCGCGAGGAGGAGCTCGCGGATCTTCCGCTCGAAGGAGCGCTCCGAGGTGAGGAGCAGGTTCTTGATCACCTGCTGGGTGATCGTGCTGGTCCCGCGGAAGTGGCCGCCGCTCACGATGCCGCGCGCGACCGCGCGGACGAGGCCGGGGTAGTCGAGCCCGCGGTGGCGGTAGAAGTCGGCGTCCTCCGCGGCCAGCACGCTGAGCACGAGCACGCGCGGCACGCGATCGAGGGGCACCACGGTGCGCCGCTCCTGCCAGCTCTCGCCGAGCACCTCGCCGCGCCGGTCGACCACGCGCGTGACCTGGGGCGGGTGGTACTCGCGCAGCTGGTCCACGTCCGGGAGGTCGCGGCCGTAGTACCAGAGCGCGCCGGCGAAGGCCCCGGCGCCGAGGAGCGCCGCCGCGCCGAGCCCGAGCACGACGCGCTTGGTCCAGCGCCAGAGCGCGGAGCGCGGCTTGGCCGCGGGCGACTTCCCGCGCGCGCCCGTCCTGCCGGGGCGGCCCGCCTCCGGATCGGTGCGCACCCGTCGTCGTCGCGCCGTCGCCATCGCGCGACCGGAACCTACCGCCGCTGCGCCCGACCGCAAAGCTACCCGCAAGAGGGACGCGCGGTCCGAGGTGGTAGATTCCTCGGACGTGCGGACGTCGCTCGTCG
>JAYRVK010000202.1:0-1668 GCA_041918555.1 Sandaracinaceae bacterium | reverse complement strand
GCGTCTCGCCGACGCGGCCGGCCCCGGCGAAGGCCGCTGGGCCGAGTGGCTCGGATCCGTGCGCGCCCGCGAGGAGGCCCGCGACGCGGAGATCGCAGGGCAGGCGCGCACGAGCGGCGAGCTCGTCGACCCCGTCCACTTCTTCCTCCGCCTCGAGGAGAAGATGGCCGACGACGCCGTGATCGTCGCGGACGGTGGCGACTTCGTCGCGACCGCCGCCTACACGGTGCGACCGAGGGCGCCCCTGTCGTGGCTCGATCCCGGCGTGTTCGGGACGCTCGGCGTCGGCGGCGGATTCGCGGTCGGCGCCGCGACCGTGCGCGGCAAGGGGACCGAGGTCTGGATCCTCTTCGGCGACGGCTCGTGTGCCTACAGCCTCGCCGAGATCGACACCTGCGTCCGCCACGGCCTCGCGCCGATCGCGGTGGTGGGCACCGACGCATCGTGGGGACAGATCGCGCGCGATCAGGTGAAGATCCTGGGCGACGACGTCGGCACGGTGCTGCGCAAGACGGCCTACCACTCGGTCGCCGAAGGGTACGGCGGCGTGGGGCTCCTGCTGGACGATCCCCGGCGGATCGACGAGGTGCTCGACCGCGCCATCGAGATCGCCCGCGCGGGCAAGCCCGTGGTCGTCAACGTGCACCTCGCGCGGTCGGAGTTCCGCGAGGGCTCGATCTCGATCTAGGAGGACGCCGGCGGGGGCTGGCTGACACGCCCGAGCGCGCGGGCCATGCCCTCGACCGCCTCGATGTCCCCCATCTCGTCGAAGAGCTCGAGCGCCCGCGTGAACCGGGCCTGGGCGGCCGACTTCTCGCCCTTGGCCTCGAGGACGCGCGCCTGCATCCGCATGGCGTGGGCCGACAGGGACGGCGAGCCGAGCTCCGCCGCCGCCTCGACGACCTCGGCGAGCGGGAAGCGCGCCCCCTCGGTGTCCCCGAGGGCGACCAGCGTCTCGGCCTGCAGCAGCAGGAGGCGCGCGCGCAGGTCGGCGTCGGCGCGGCGGATCGCGCTCACCTCGCCGAGCGACTCGACGGCGTTCGACAGCTCCGCGAGGGCCTCCTTGAAGCGGCCCATCGCGCGCAGGTGCAGTCCGAGCCGCCGCTGCAGCTCGGCCACGAGCGCCGGGCGCTTGCTCCGCCCGGCGAGGCGCACGGCCTCCTTGAGGTGGTGCAGCGCGGGCTCCACCCGGCCCTGCGCGCCGAGCGCGCCCGCGAGGCCGGCGAGCACGCGCGCACGATCGGAGGCATCGCCGACGCCGAGGTCGAGCGCCTCGGCCAGCACGGCCTCTGCGCGGCGCGGCTCCCCCGACTCGACCAAGGCCTCACCGAGCCGGAACGAGAAGAGGAGGAGCGCGCGCTCGGGCTCCTCCATCTCGCCCCGCGCGAGCTCGCGACGCGCGAGCTCCAGGCCGCGCCGGAAGGCATCGAGGGCACCCTCCACGTCGCCGCGCTTCCACGCCCTGTCCCCGGCGCGCTCGAGGAGCAGGAGCGCCCCGAAGGCCTCTCCCGAGCGTTGGGCGTGGTACGCGGTGACCTCGAGCGGCGTCGCACGTCCCGCGAGCGCGGTGGCCGCCCGCCCGTGCATCTCGCGGCGCACGGCCGCGGGGATCGACGCGGCGACCACCTCCGCGATGAGGGGCTGGGTGAACCGGCGGCGCAGCTCGTC
>JAYRVK010000201.1:0-2740 GCA_041918555.1 Sandaracinaceae bacterium | reverse complement strand
GGCGCGGGCGCGGGCGCGGGCGCGGCGACGATCGGGGACGAGCACGAGCGCGAGCACGAGCACGTGCGCCGGCAGGCCAGCAGAGCGGGACGCGAGGAGGGTGCGCCCGCGCCACGCGCGGGCGCGGAGGCGGGGGCGGCGACGATCGGGGACGTACACGAGGGCGTGGACGAGCACGTGCACGAGCAAGACAGCTTGCGGGGGCGACTGCGGGTGAGCGGGCAGGTGTTCCCGGAGGCGCTCGAGCGCGTGCTGCCGGTGTTCTTCGTGGCGGAGCCGGGGCTCGGACAGCCTCTCTTGCGATGGATCCACGGCGTGCCGCAGCCGGTCGCGTACCGCGTCGAAACGGCCGAGGGGCCCGTGCTCCTCGCGACCGCGGCGCTGCGCGGGCTGCGCGTCGGACGCAGCGATCTGCACGATCGCGCCGTGACGAACCTGCGGCGCAGCGTGCCGCCCGGGTTCGCGCCGACCGACGACCCCGCGTGGCTCGATGGCGGCGCGGCGGCGCTGCTGCTGCTCCCCGAGCTCGTGCCGCACGCGGAGGCGTGGCTGGCGTACCCCGACGCCGACGGCGCCCTCGTCGTGATGCGCGAGGGCGCGAGCGCCACCGACGAGGAGCTCGCGCGGCTCGCCGGGGAGCGCGGGCCGCACCCGCTCTTCGATCGGCCGGTGCGCGTCACGCGCCATGGGTTCGCGCCCGCCGACTGGCCCGCGAACGTCGGCGATCGGCGCACCGATCCCGGACACCACGACCCGCGGGGGGACGCATGAGCCGCGCCCTCCGCGTCGTGATGCCGCTCGGCTGGACGGCCTTCTTCCTCGTGCCGATGGCGTACGTGGTGTGGTGGCTGATCGAGTCGCGCTTCGACGTCGCGATCGCTCCCGACAGCTTCCGCTTCGAGCGGCCGTGGGCCGCGCTGCTCCTCCCAGTCGGCCTGCTCGTGCTCGCCGCGCACTACGTCCACGAGAACCGCGGACCGCGCGTGCGGATGTCGCGCGTGCACGACCTCGCGCTCGCGCAGCGCACCGGGTGGCGGCAGTGGCTCCGGCACGCGCCGATCGGCGCCCGCGCGGTGGCCGTGACCCTCTTGGCCGTGGGGCTCATGGGGCCGCAGTCGATCCACGCGCGCGACAGCGCGCAGATCGAGGGCATCGACATCATGCTCACCCTCGATCTCTCGCTGTCGATGCAGGCCGGCGACATCCAGCCCAACCGGTTCGTCGCGACCCAGCAGGTCGTCGACGACTTCGTGCAACGCCGGCCCAACGATCGCATCGGCGCGGTGGTGTTCGGGCGCGACGCGTACACGCTGATGCCGCTCACCACCGACAAGGAGGCGCTGCGCGGCGCGATCGCGGAGCTCGAGCTCGGGATGGTCGACGGTCGCGGCACCGCGATCGGCAACGCCGTCGGGACGTCGCTCAACCGGCTGCGCCACAGCGAGGCGGCGAGCCGCGTGATCATCCTCCTCACCGACGGCGACTCGAACAGCGGCAACGTCTCGCCCGAACAGGCCGCCGAGATCGCGCGCACGATGCCGCACCCGCTCGGGAGCACCGACGCGGACGGAGAGGAGCGCCGCGGGGTCAAGATCTACACGATCCTGATGGGCCGGACGGACGACGCGCCCGTCCAGCAGGGGACGGACATCTTCGGCCGCCCGCTCTTCGATCGCGGCAACTACCCGATCAACCCGGAGCTCCTGCGCGAGATGGCCGAGGACACGGGCGGCGAGTACTTCCTCGCGAGCGACCGCCAGGGCCTCGAGCGGAGCTTCCACCAGATCCTCGACCGCCTCGAGCGCAGCGAGATCGAGGACACTGGCCGCGTGTTCGGCGAGCTCTACGGCGCGTTCGTGTGGCCCGCCCTCGCGCTGCTCCTGTTCGAGCTGCTCCTTCGGTCGCTCGTCCTCCGGAGGTGGCCATGAGCTGGCAGCACGGCGATGTCCTGTGGCTCCTCCTCGCGGTGCCGATCCTCGCGGCGCTCCCGGTCTTCGCGTGGCTGCGCCGGCGCGCGGCGACGGCGCGCTTCGGCGACCCGACGGTCGTCCGCGAGCTCACCGCGGGGGTCTCGGGCCCGTGGCGCGCGACGCGCGCGGTGCTCTGGATCATCGCCTTCGCGTTCGCGATCGTCGCGCTCGCGGGGCCGCAGTACGGCAGCCGCACGCGCACGCTCCGCCGGCGCGGCGTCGACATCGTCATCGCGCTCGACTTCTCGAAGAGCATGCTCGCGCGGGACGTCGCGCCGAGCCGGATCGAGCGCGCGAAGGCGGAGATCCTGCGGCTCCTCGGGGAGCTCGAGGGCGATCGCATCGGCGTCGTCGCGTTCGCGGGCGAGTCGATGGAGTTCCCGATGACCACCGACTACGCGGCGCTCTCCCTCTTCTTCCGCGACCTCGGGCCCTACGACATGCCGGTCGGCGGGACCGCGATCGCGCGGGCGCTCGTCTCGAGCAAGCGGCTCCTGGATCGCGCCTCGGGACCGCGCGCCGTGAACGCGCCGGACGTCGGCGAGACGGGGCGCTCGCGCGTGGTCATCCTGATGACCGATGGGGAGGACCACGAGGGAGATCCGATCGCGGCCGCGCGCGAGCTCGGCGAGGCGGGCATCCGCGTGTTCTCCGTCGGGATCGGGTCGCGGACCGGGGAGCCGATCCCGACGTACGCGCCGGATGGCACGTACACGGGACCGCTGCGCGACGAGGCCGGCAACCCCGTGCTGACGGCGCTGACGCGCGAG
>JAYRVK010000200.1:0-2238 GCA_041918555.1 Sandaracinaceae bacterium | reverse complement strand
TCGCGGCGCGGCGCGCGTCCTCGGCCGAGGCGCGCATCGCCTCGATCCGCGCGGTCAGGCTGGCCTGCACCGCCGACAGGAGCGCGGCCTTGTCGATCACTCGCGGTAGAGGACCTCGTCGAACAGCGCCTCGCCGCTCGCCGCGTCGGTGAAGACGACGTGCACGGTGCCCGCGCCGCCGTCGAAGTCGATCATGGTCGCGACGTTCGTCGCGCTCGACCAGTACGCGAACATCCCGCAGGGGAACGCGTCCTCTTCGTCGAGCGTGCCGTTGTCCACGAGGAGCGGGATCGGGTTCCCGCCCGCGCTGCCGCCCGGACCGACCGCGATCTCCCAGATGTCGCGGGCGCCTCCGTCGATGTCGAGCCGGCTCACGAAGCCGAGGTGGAAGTCGCCGGTGAGGAACCAGACGTTCTCGATCGCGTGGTCGACGATGAAGGACACGAGCGCCTCGCGCTGCGCCGCGTAGCCCTGCCAGCGATCCTCCTCGAGCGCCCACGGCGGGATCGGGAGGTTCGTGATCGGCACCGAGTTGAGGACGACCTTGAACCGCGCCGTGCTGTTCATCAGCCGCTCTTGGACGAACGCGAGCTGCTCGGGGCTGACGTAGCGCGCGGCCGGCGTGAGGCGGCTCGACGGATCGCGCTCGCCGCGGCTGTCCATCACGATGATCTCGACCGCGTCGCCCCACGCGTAGCTCGTGTAGAGCGAGCGCTCCCCGCCGCGATCGATCGGCTCCGCGGCGAGGCTCTCGAAGTACGTGTCGTAGGCGGCCTCGCGCTGCGCGTCGGGGAGGTCGTAGTAGTCGCCCGAGTCCGAGACCTCGTGATCGTCCCAGGTCCAGTAGGCGCCCGTCGCGGTCAGGATGTCGCGGAAGCCCGGATCCGCGAGCTGCGCGGCCCACGTCGCGCGGTACTCGGGGAGCGTCGTGTTGCCGTCTTGGTAGAGGATGTCGCCGACGTGGACGAACACGTCGGGATCCTCGGCGGCCATCCGGCTCAGCGCTTCGAAGGGCGCGGTGCTCTGGTTGGTGCACGTGCTCGCCGCGACGCGGATCGTCGTGGGCATCCCCGCGGGCGGCGGCGTGACGAAGGTGCCGATCGGCGAGCGCCCGGTGAACGCGGGCGCGCTCCCCCGGAAGTATGCGTACGAGTAGCGCGTCGCCGGCGCGAGCCCGCTCACCGCGGAGTGCACGAAGCCTCCGTCGGCCGAGTCCGCGGGCTGCTCGACCGCGAGCAGGACCTCGCCCGCCGCGTCGCTCTCGCGCCACACGCGCAGCGTCGTCGCGCCGGGATCGCTCACGTGCGTCCACAGGATCGCGGTGCCCTCGCGCATCGCCCCGGCCTGGACGCCGAGATCGAAGTGCGCCGCGTCCTCCGTGACGGTGCTCGGATCGAAGGCCACGCTCGTCGCGCCGTCGACGCTGCGATCCACCGTGAGCTCGGTCGGTCGCGGCGAGTCCGACGTCGGCGGCGGGCCGCTCGGATCCCATGCGGGCATCGGGCAGACGAAGGCCCCGGCGTCGGGCCGCGGCATCGGCGTGCCCGTGTCGACGGGATCGGGGCCCGCGTCGGTGCCACCGCCTCCGTCGCAGCCGATCGAGAAGAGCAGTCCCAAGAAGATCGCGCGTCGCATCGCGCCGACGGTAGCTCACGGACAGGAGGCGCGCCCGAGCTCGACCAGGATCCCCGTCGTCGTCGTCCCGCTGCTCGCGCCGCTCACCACGTCGACCCCCCCGAAGAGCGTGGCCTCCGCCGCGCTCGTCCCCTCGCAGCGCCAGCCCGGGAGCGGATCGAGCACGGGATCGCGGGGCGCCGCCGCGTCGATCGTGAACGGCATCGGGTCCTCGCGGAGCACCACGCGCTCGCTCCGCGCGCCCTCGCGCCCGCCGAAGAGCTCGAACGGGTGCAGCCCGAGCGCCTCGTCCCAGCGCGCGTCCCACGTGCGCTCGGTCCCTCCGTCGGCGATCGGTGTGACGGAGGGATCGCCGACCGCGCTCGCGCGCACCTCGCTCCCGAGGATCGCGAGCGGGAGATCCGCGAAGAGCGCGCCGCGCGACCAATGCCACTCCGCGCCGGTGGCCGGGGGCGCCTCGATCCGCGCCGAGAGCTGGACGAGCGAGCGGTCCGCCCCGGGCGCGCGCTCGGCGAACCAGTGATCGCCGAGCTCGTAGAGCGTCGCGACCACCGCGACGCGCCCGTCCTCGAAGTAGACGGTGCGCGTGAACGGCGCGGGCCG
>JAYRVK010000199.1:0-5946 GCA_041918555.1 Sandaracinaceae bacterium | reverse complement strand
CGCGGCCTCGTCGCACTCGTCGAGCGGGCACGGCACGTCGCCGAGCACGGCGCCCTCGAACACCGGCACGCAGAAGTTGATGCAGGCCTCGGCTCGCCCGGGATCCGGATCGCAGGCGTCGCCGTAGTCACAGCCCGGCGGCGTCGGCGTGCAGGTCGAGCCCATGAGGATCGTCGAAGTCAGGGTGGCGCCGAGCGCGAGTAAAGGCGACTTGCTTGCTTGCTTGCTTGCTTGCGTACGCACTCGCTGCTTCATGTTGCCCCCGCGGTCGCATCCAGATAGGCGGGCGCCGGAGCGGCGACAACGCCAAGCGGGGCGAGACCGCAGGGCTCGGCCCGGCCCGCCGAGACCCGAAGGGGCTCGGCGGGCGCGGAGCGAGACGCGAAGCGGCTCGCGCAGCCGCCGCAGAAGACCGCGCAGCAGGCAGCGCTCCGTCGCCATGTCAGCGGCCCGGAGATGCCGCACTCAGTCAATGCAGCCGGAAAGGATAGTTGACGGAGAAGGAGTCCTCTCGGAACGGCGGGACGCGGGCGCCGCGGACGGCGCGCATCGCGCACGTGGTGACCGCGGGCGGGAGCCCGTCGCCGGAGGTGCTCGCGCCGGAGACGCGGCCGGTCGCGCCGACGAAGGTCACCCGCGTCGCCAGCGTCCCCTGGTGCCCCGCGCCGCATGCGCGCACGGCCGGGGTGACCGAGCTCATCGCCGCGGCGATGTCGCCGCGGCTCGGGTACTGCGGGAGGGACTCGCTCGCGCGCGGCGGCGCGCTGCCCCCGCCCGTCGCGCCTCCGGCGAGGCGACGGGTGACCCGGGT
Source organism: Sandaracinaceae bacterium (assembly GCA_041918555.1). Taxonomy (GTDB): domain Bacteria; phylum Myxococcota_A; class Polyangia; order Polyangiales; family Sandaracinaceae; genus JACKEC01. Next base: position 5,135 of record JAYRVK010000199.1, on the reverse strand, counting down.
GGTCTCCCCGGCGACGATCTGCACGACCCACTCCTCCGCCGGGCCCTCGGAGGGCTCCGCGCGGATGCGGTGCGGCCCCGCGGGGAGCTGGATCATCACGGGCGTGTTCCCGACGGACCGATCCCCGATCGTGATCCGAGACGACGGCGTGGTGTTCACCACGAGGCGGCCGCTCGCGACCGCGGTGCCGTCGGGCACGCCGTCGTCGATCGGCGCCGCGACCGGCGCCTCGGCGCGGGGCGGCTCGTCGACGGGCTGCTCCGCGACGGGCGGCTGCGCGGGGATGGGCGCGACCACGGGCGCGGGAGCGACGCTCGGTGGGGGCGGCGCAGGGAGCGCGGGCGGCGCCACCAGCGCCGGGCGCGCCGCGACGGGCTCGCTCGGCGCGGGCTGCGAGCCCGCCCACACCGCGGCGCCCGCGCCGACGATCAGGAGCACGACCGCGCCCGCGGCGACCGCGAGGAGCGCGCCGAGCCCGCCGCCGCCCCCCGCGGGCTTCGCGTACGTCACGTGCGCGGCCGGGGCGTGGGGCATCGGCGTCGCCGCGTGCATGTGGACGGTCGGGGCGACCGGCGCGGGGCTCACCCCGCCGAGCGGCATCGTGCCCGCGAGCGCGAACGCGCCCGCGCTGGAGGGGTGCAAGTTGCCTTGCAGCATCGCGTCGAACGCGGCGACGCAGGCGCTCGCGTCGGCGAAGCGCCCGGCGGGATCGCGGCTCACGCAGCGCGCGAACCACGCGTCGAACCCGGGCGGCAGCGTCGCCCCGAGCTGCCGCGCGCGCTCGTTCGGCGGCGGCATCGGGTGGACGAGCACCTCCGCGAGGAGCGCGGTGAGGCTGAACGGCTCGATCTCCGCGCTCTGCCAGTAGTGCCGGCCCGTGATCGCGTGGAACGCGATCAGCCCGAGCGCCCACACGTCGGTCTGAGGCCGGATCGCCGCGCCGGGGGTCGCCTGCTCGGGCGCCATGAAGAGCGGCGAGCCCATCGCGGCGGTCGCCGTCGCCGCGGTCTTGCTCGACTCGAGGCTCTTCGCGATCCCGAAGTCGAGGACCTTCACCATCAGCTCCGCGCCGCGGCGGCGCGAGCGCGCGACGAACACGTTCTCGGGCTTGAGGTCGCGGTGGACGATCCCCTGCGCGTGCGCGGCGCCGAGCGCGTGCCCGAGCTGGAGCATGAGCTCGCGCAGCGAGGACGGAGGCAGCGCCCCGCTCCGCGCCACGATCGACGCGAGGTCCTCGCCCTCGAGGAGCTCCATCGCGAGCCAGGGCACCCCCGTCGCGTCGTCGACGCCCGCGCCGACCACCTCGACCACGTGCTCGCTCGGGATCCGCGCCCCGACCCGCGCCTCGTCGATGAACCGCAGGCGGCTCTTCGGGTCCGTCACGAGCTGCGGGTGCATCAGCTTGAGCGCGCGGAGCTTGCCCGTGGAGAGCTGCTCGGCGACGTAGACCGAGCCCATCCCGCCCGAGGAGAGCGCGCGCTGGATCCGGAAGTCGCCGCCGATGAGGGTCCCGGCGGCTACCTGGGGGAGGGCGTCCACGGAGCGAGGATAGTCCGCGCGTTCTTCCTCGTCCCACCCGAGTTGCGCCGCCACACCCACCGCCCCATCTCGAGGACACTGGCCACGCGCCGCACCCCGAGCGGCCCGGGCTCGTGCCGAGCAGATCGACGCCGTCGTGCTCGGAGCGAGCACGACGCCTTGACACGATCCTAGGGCAGCTCGGGGACGTGCCGGACGAGCTGCATCTCGAGCACCGTCTCCCCGTCGACCTCGCGGGTCATGCGCACGGGCGCGCCCGGCAGATCCGTCGCGAACCAGAAGCGCGCGACCACGGGGCGCCCCGCGTCGTCCGTCGAGGTCACGGTGTAGAGGCGGCAGCGGAAGCGCGCGAGCGGGATCGTCAGGACGGCGTTCGTGATCTCGGTCGCGCCCGCGGGGAAGTGGGCGTGGTGCTCGAGCTCTTGCCACGTGCCCTCGGAGCGCTCCGTCTCGCCAGTGGCCTCGCCGGCTTCGTCCACGGGCGTCGAGGTCGACGTGTAGCCATTCTCGGTGACCGTCTCGAACACCCAGCGCTCGTGGCGCACGCGGCCGTCCTCGCGGAACTGGAAGTAGTACGTGCGTCCCGCGGGCGTCGCGTCGCGGATCGCGGTCCACGCGAACGGCACCTCCGCGAGGGGGCCCTCGTCCACGTGCGGCGCCGGGCGATCGTCGGGGGGCGCCTCGACCGGCCGCCGGCCCGCCTCGGGGGTCGCCTCGTCGCCCGACGACTCCGCCGCGCTCGTCGTGTCGCCGTCGTCGCTCGCGCCGCCGCAGCCGAGCGCCAGCACGAGGAGAGAGAAGTGCAGGAGGGTACGCATCCGCGCAGCCTACTACGCGGCGATGGACGGCGAGGCCGCCGGCGGCGCGCGAGGCCTCACATCGCCTCGACGAAGCGGAGCGCCATCTCCGTCGCGTGCGCGCGCAGCGTCGGGATCTCGGCGGTCGAGGGCGCCTTCGAGGTCGCCATCTCGATCGCGAGGTGCACGCCGCCGCCGCGCCAGAGGTAGTAGTCGACGCTCCCGCCGATCGCGGGCGCGCCGAAGAGGTGGGAGATCTGGGTCGGCTCGTAGCCCGCGACGGCGGCGAGCTCGGCCGCCACGTCGGAGAGCGCGGTCCAGCTCGGGGGGCGATCGAACGACGCGCCGTACGGCATCAGCACGAGCTCGCCGAACGCGTGGAAGTCGAGGGTGCCCACGAAGTCGTGCGCCTCGAAGAAGCGCACCGCCGCGTCGATCACGCCGATGGGGCGGCGCGTGGGGTCGTCCGGGTGCGGGAATTCGCGGTTCGGGTCGACGCCCTCGACCTCGCGCGAGCGCGCGGCGAACGAGTCGGGGCTGACCACCGGGACGATGAAGAGATCGTACGCGTCGACGACGCCGCGCACGCGCGGGTCGGTGGCGTACTCCTCGACGAGGGTGTGCAAGAGCGCGAGCGCGCACTCGACGGTGATGATCTCGTCGCCGTGGATCGCGTAGTTGAGGAGCACCGCGGGCTCGCCTTCGTCGACGTCCACGCGATCGGTGATCCGGAGCGCGTAGATCGGGCGGCCCGCGCGCGACTCGCCGTAGGTCTCGGCGCGCACGCGCTCGGGGTGGCGGCGCGCGAGCTCGAGGACGAACGCCTCGACCGCGGCGATGGAGTGGGAGCGCGCGTCCGGCGGCGCGAGCGACGGGGGCGGCGCGCCCGCGTCGAGCGTCGGCGGCGCGCTCGCGTCGAGCGGCGCCGGGGTCGGCCCCGCGTCGGGGGAGGGGAGGGGGAGCGGCGGGCCCTCGACGGCGCCGTCCGGCGGGGGCTCGCTCGGGATCCCACCGTCGTCGAGCGCGATGGCCGCGTCGACCCCGGGCGCGAAGTCGATGGTGAGCGGACCGACGCACCCGCCGGCTCCGAGGATCCAGGACGACACGAGGCACCGCGAGGCGACGCGCACGATCACGGCGCCGCACCCGCAAGGCGCGGGCCGCGAAGCGGATCGGCGCGCGCACGCGGACTTGTCACCTGTCAGAGCACGCCGACGGCGCCGGGGGACACCGGCGCCGGAGCGGACGTAGGATGGCCGCGTCTCCGCCGTCGCCCGCACCTGCGTGCTCTCCCTGGCGCTCGCGGCGGCCGGCTGCGTGCCCGAGCTCGGCGGCTGGCAGGTGGTGGGCGGCGGCGCGCTCGGCTGCGACTTCACGCGGCCCACGCTCGCGGTCCTCGTGAACCGCTACCCGAGCCCGAGCCGCGTGGAGGTGGTCGAGCTCGGCGAGCCCCCCCGGCCGTGCGGGCCGCTCGACGGTCGCGGCGGCCTGAACGAGTACCACCAGGCCACGACGTGGGTGCCCGGCCGGCCGTACCTCGCGTTCACGAGCGCGGTGACGTGGCAGGTCCTCGACTACACGACGGATCGCTTCGAGCTCGAGCTCGCGTCGAACGTGATGGCGACCTCGCTCGACGGGTTCGCGCTCCTCGACGGAGATCACTTCGTCGCCGTCTTCCCCGCCGACGGTGGCCGCACCTCGACGATCGACGCGGAGGATCTGCTCTTCTTCGACGTCGACGTGCCCGACCGCTCCCGCGCCGAGACGCCGAGCACGCTCGGGCTCGGGGGCTCGGGGACGGTGATCGACTGCACCGTGGATCCGCAGAATCCGTCGGCGATGCTCTGCATCCGCGGCGGGCTCTCGAGCATGCCGGCGGCGGCGGTGGAGGCGCGGCCGTTCGAGCCTGGCTACTCGCCGACGGTGCGCGCGGCCGGGCCGGACGGCGTGGTCTTCGATCGCATCTCGTCGTACCCCGGCGGGCGGATCGCGTGGCGCGGGCACCGCACCGGCGAGGAGGCGCTCGGGGTCTGGCTCGCCGAGGGATCGGGCGCGGGCTGGATCGGTCCGTTCGCGTGCCCGCAGTGCGCGGAGGTCGGCGACGTGGTCCCCGACCCGAGCCGGGCCGATGGGTTCTACCTGTCGTGCGCCGACGCGAGCGGGCAGGGGATCCTCGTGCGGGCCGACGCCACCGCGTGCGCGATCGTGCTGTCGACGGGGCCGGGCACGCCGTACGACCTCGCGCTCCGCATGCCGTGACCGCGGGGAGACGCGCCGCGCGGCGACGTAGTCCGTCCGGAGTGGTCGCGTCCCTGCCCCAGCCCCGCGCCCAGCGCGCCGCCGCGCCGCCCCGTCCCGCGGGGCTCGCCGCGTTCCAGACCGCGTTCGTCGGGCGGCGCGCCGAGCTGCGCGCGCTGCGCGCGCTCGTGGCGCCCGGACGCACCGTGACCGTCGTCGGGCCGCCGGGCGTGGGCAAGAGCCGCCTCGTCGCGGAGCTCGCGCGGGGCGCCGACGCGCTCGAGGTCTCGCTCGCCGGCGTGCGGGACGAGGCGGGCCTCGCACGCGCCGTCGCGGCCGCGCTCGAGATCGAGGCGCCGAGCGGGCCCGACGCCGCCCGAGCCCTCGGGCGCACGCTCGCGCGCCGCGCCCCGGCGCTCGCGATCGTCGACGCCGCGGAGGTCCTCGTCCCCGCGGCGGCGCGCGCGCTCGGGGTCCTGGCGGCCGGCGCGCCGGACGTCGCGCTCCTGCTCACCTCGCACCGCGCGCTCGGCCTCCCGGGCGAGCGCCTGTTCCACCTCG
>JAYRVK010000198.1:0-3962 GCA_041918555.1 Sandaracinaceae bacterium | reverse complement strand
GAACCGCTAATCAGCGGGTGGCGGGGGGCGCCCCGGGGCCCCGCCGCGCGTCCACGTGCGGGGGCGCCGCGCGCCGCTGCGCGTCCCGCACCGCGCGCGGCGCGCCCCTCCGGGGTCCCGCCGCGACGGGCCGAGCCCCTTGGGTCTCGGCCCGGTTTCGCCTCTCGCACCGAGGGGCGGCGTCGAACCCGCGTTGCCGGCCTCGGACCGGAGGCGTAGGAACAGGGAAGCAGCATCGGGGCAGGGTGGATGGCGGAGCCGGACCAAGACGAGGATCCCTTCGCGGGGATGAGCGCGACGAGTTCGACCGTGCGGCGGAAGTCGGAGCCGCCGGACACCGACCCCTTCGCCGACGCCGCGCCACCTCGCTCGACGCTGACCCGGCGGGCGCTCGATCGCGACGAGTCGGCGACCGTGCAGGAGATGCCCGGCTTCCTCGCCGACGATGGATTGAACCCGGGGATCCCCGCGCTCGCTCCTCGCAAGGACGATTCGCTTCGGCGCCTCGAGCTCGCTGCGCGGCTGCCCGATCCGACCGGGCCCGCGCCGCGGACTGCCGCGGTCCATCCGACGGTCCCGCTCAGCCCCACGGAGCTCGCAGCGGCTGCGGCCTCATCGCCGCCGGTCAAGGAGTCTGGACCTCGCCGCGTCGCTGCGGCTCCGACGGTGCCGGAGTCCGCGCCCGGACCGACGCTTCCGGAGAGCGTCGGCGCTCTCGGCGAGCGGAGCGAACACCCGATCGACGACGCGAAACGCCGACGGGCCTTGGGGCAGCAGAAGGCGGCTCCGGCGCGGACCCAGCAGCTCCTGGGAGCGATACGGCCCGACGAGACGGGGCCGGTGCGTGCGCCTCGCCTCGCTCCGCGCGTGGCCGCAGGCGCGAGGCGCCCCACCGCGAGCCGCCGCGCCCAAGTACCCACGGTCGTGTGGCTCGCAATCGGTCTTGTCGCGGGGATCGGCTGCACCCTCCTCGCGGTGTGGCTCTTGGCGTGAGTGACGGAGGGAGGGGGACGCGTGACGACCTGGCAGGGGGTACGAAGCGAGCTTCGATGCGCGGCGGCGGAGGCGACGTGGCGTGTCGAGCTCGTGCGGCTCACGGAGCGACTCGACGCACCCTATCGAGCGACGGTGGGCCTGACGAGCGCGAGCGTCGGCGCAGATCCCGACGAGCTCCTCGGGCAGCGCGCCACGGTCACCTTCGAGCGCGACGCCTTCGTGCGGCAGGTCCACGGCATCGTCATCGAGGTCCGATCCGAGAGCGCCGCCGACGGCGACCGGACCGCCTGTGCGATCGTCCTCGTGCCCGCGCTCGACCTGGCCCGCCTCACGCTCGACACGCGGATCTTCCAGCACGAGACGGCTCCCGCGATCGTCGAGGAGCTCCTCGCGCCGCTGCTCGCGCGCGACGATCGAGCGCTCCGTCTCGCGCTTCAACGCGCGCAGTACCCCGAGCGTGAGTACACGGCGCAGTACGAGGAGAGCGCGCTCGACTTCGCGCAGCGGCTCCTCGAGGACGAGGGGATCGCGTATTGGTTCGAGGCGACCGACGAGGCCGAGGTGCTCGTGCTCACCGACGCGAACCGCAGCTTCGCCGAGCTCGACTCGACCCGCGGCGCCACGCTGCACTACGAGCCGCGCGCGAGCGCCGCCGACGTGCTCGACGTCGAGCATGTGAGCCACCTCGAGCGGACCTCGCGCCTGCGGCCGACGAGCGTCGTCGTGTCGGACTTCGACTGGACCTCGCCGTCGAGCCCGCCGCGCGCGGAGGAGCGTGGCGACGATCCCGTCGGCCGCGATCACGAGCGCTACGAGCACCGCAGCCCCGGGACCATCGGCGGGTACGACCCTCGGGCCCGCACCTACCAGGCCCACGATCACAGCGAGCAAGCGCGCTTGCGTCTCGAGGCCGCGACGCGCGATCGACGGGTCGTGTCGGGGCGCGGCACCGTGTGTGGGCTCGCGGCGGGCGCTCGCTGCGAGCTGGTCGGTCACCCGACCCTGAACGGGGCGTACGTCGTGACGGCGGTCACGCACGAGCTCGTCGTCGGCGACGGAGCGGAGCGCGCGGGAAGCTACGGCAACACGTTCGAAGCGCAGCCCATGGACGTGCCGTACCGGCCCGCGCGCGTGACCCGACGACCCCGCGTGGAGATGGAGACCGCGACCGTCGTGGGGAGCGGGGAGCGAGGGCACCTGCACCTGGACGAGCACGGCCGAGTGAAGGTGCAGTTCCACTGGGATCGGGTCGGGGAGCGCAACGAACGGAGCTCGTGCTGGCTCCGGGTGGCGCAGGCGTGGGCGGGCTCCGGAGGCTGGGGCTCGCACTTCCTGCCGCGGATCGGCGACGAGGTCGTCGTGACGTACGTGCGCGGCGATCCCGACCGGCCGATCGTGACGGGGCACCTCTTCAACGGCGACAACCCCTCGCACACGGAGACGCCCGCTCGCCAGACCCAGAGCGGGATCGTCACGCGGAGCCTCGGGCAGGGTGAGGGCCACAACGCCCTGTTGTTCGACGACGACCCGGCGCACGAGGCGATCGACGTGCACGCGCAACGGGACTTGCGCGAGATCGTTCGCCACGACCACACGACGACGGTCACGAACGACCAGACGAACACCGTCGGCGGCAACCAGGCCGAGACGGTGAGCGGGGATCAAGCGCTCACCGTCGAACAGAACCGCACGCACACCGTCGAGAAGAGTGAGACCGTCGAGATCCGCGAGGATCGCCAGACGACGGTGCGCCAGAACGACGAGACCCTCGTCGAGCAAGATCAGGCGCTGACGGTCCAGGGCAACCGCACCGTCACGGTCGAGGGAACGCAGCAGACCTCGATCACCCAGGCGGCCGCCGAGACGTACTCGGCCACGCACACGGTCGAGGTGACGGAGGGGGAGCGCGTCACGGTGCACGGCGACCGGGAGCTCGTCGTCGACGGGACGTTCACGATCCGCGTGGGCGCGGGCTGTACGCTCACGATGACGCCCGACGGGCAGGTCACGCTCGTCGCGTCACAAGAGATCTTGGCGCAGGTGGGGGAGCGCACGGAGCTCCGGCTCCAGCCCGAGCAGGTCCAGGCCATCGCGCAGATCCTCGCGCTGGCGGCCGACGCGACGGCGACGCTCTCGGGCGCGGAGAAGAACGCGGTGGTGCTCGGCGACGGCGAGGCGCGCGTGAACGGCCAGAGCGCGGTGCAGCTCCAGGCCGAGCACGGGGGCAACGTGACCGCGAACGCGGGCGGCGTCACGCACACGGGCCAGACGGTCTCGAGCCAGGGGACGCTGAGCGTCGAGGCGGCGAGCCCGCTCGTCAAGTTGAATTGAGTGGTCGATGCCGAGCCGGTCGCGAGCCCTGGAGACCCTTCGCCGCGAGCTCGGCGCGTTCGTGCGCGCCCAGGAGCTCCGCCTCCTGCACGTCGTCCGGCCCGACGACGCGCACGGCGAGGTGGTCGAGCTCGCGCGCGCGATGGAGCTCCACGCCGACGCGCGCGGCCCGGTCGTCGTGCTCGAGGACGCGTGCCTCGGTCCCGACGGCGGCTGGCCCGAGCGCGTCGAGCGGCTGCGTGGCGAGCACCGGAGCCGGTGCGACGCGGCACCGAACCTCCTCGGCGCGTTCGTCTGGACGGAGGAGCATCGCGAGCGCGATCCGCTCGCGCGCTTCGGGGCCGCGGCGCGCGCGTTCGCCGACACGCTCCCGCCCGGCGCGCCGGTGCTCACCGTCGTGCTCTCGCCCACGCGCATCGAGGACGCTCCGCGCTGGAGCCACGACCTCGGCGCGCTCCTCCGCCGAGTCGAGCTCCGCGACGTGCGCTTCGTGGTCTCGGAGGCGGGCGAGGCGGCCTCGGTCGTCGAGGGCCTCGGGCCGCAGGCGCGTGCGCACGTCGTACGGATCGACGAGCTCGACCTCCAGGCCCTCGCCGAGTGCATCACGTACGGACCCGACGGTGCGCCGAGCCTCG
>JAYRVK010000197.1:0-11039 GCA_041918555.1 Sandaracinaceae bacterium | reverse complement strand
GCGGCGATCCAGGTCTACGCGCGGCACGCTCGCATCACGACCGCGGAGGACGAGGCCTACTGGATCGTCCGCGTCGAGGCGGGCTCGAACGCACGAGAGCGTCGGATAGGGGACGAGATGGCGAACTACGCCCTGGGACTGACGGTCCGGGACGGCGGGGTCCCCCGATGAACCTGATCGAGCTCCGCGGCCGGCTCGACCGGACGAGCCAGGCCTTCTTCCGGTTCCGGCGCCTCGGGCCCGACCGGACGCTGATCACGAACCTCGAGGGCCGCTGGCTGGTGCTGAGCGACGCGGACTTCACCGCCTACGCGACGGGGACCGTCGAGCCCGGGAGCGCGCTCCACGCGCGGCTCGCCGACGGGAACTTTTCGCGGGCGAGCTGGGACGAGGCGAAGGCGCGCGCGGCGATCGCGCGGCGCAAGGCGTTCCTGGGCAACGGGCCGAGCCTGCACGCGATGGTCGTGACCCTGCGCTGCAACGAGACGTGCGTGTACTGCCACGCCTCGCGGACGGACATGGACGCGACGCACACGGACATGACGCCGGACGTCGCGGAGAGAGCGGTCGACCTCGCCTTCCAGTCGACGAGCCCCTCGATCACGATCGAGTTCCAGGGCGGCGAGCCGCTCGTCCGCTTCGATCTCGTCCGGCACATCGTCGAGTACGCCGAGCACAAGCACGAGAGCGCGAAGAAGAGGCTCGAATTCACGATGGTGAGCAACTTGTCGCTGATGGACGACGACAAGCTGGCGTTCCTGCTCGATCACAAGGTCCAGATCTGCACGAGCATCGACGGCCCTCGGGACATCCACGACAAGCAGCGCAAGCTCCCGATGGCGAGCGCCTACGACGAGACCACGCGCTGGATCAAGACCATCAACGAGGCGTACGCGGCGCGCGGTCTCGACCCCGCGCTCTATCACGTGGAGGCGCTCGTCACGACGACCAAGGCGCTGCTCTCGCGCCCGAAGGAGCTCGTCGACACCTACGCGGAGCTCGGCTGCCGCGCGCTCTTCCTGCGGCCGATCGATCCGTTCGGCTTCGCGAGCAAGACCGCGAAGCTCGTCGAGTACCCGCGCGCCGACTACCACCGCTTCTACCGCGAGGCGACCGACCACATCCTGGACCTCAACCGCCAGGGCACGCAGATGATCGAGCGCTACGCGGCGATCTTGCTGACCAAGATCCTTCGCGGCGAGGAGCCGAACTTCCTCGATCTGCGGAGCCCCGCGGGGGCGGGGATCTCGATGCTCGCCTACTCGTACGATGGCGACGTCTACACGTGCGACGAGGGCCGCATGCTCGCCGCGCAGGGCGATCCGACCTTTCGCCTCGGCAACGTGTTCGAGAGCACGTACCGCGATCTCGTCGGGCACCCGACGGTGCGCGCGATGGTCATCGCGTCGAACCTCGACGGCCAGCCCGACTGCGTCGACTGCACGTACAACCCGTACTGCGGGATCCAGACGACGCACAACCACAAGACCCAGGGCAGCATCTTCGGCCGCATGCGCGAGTCGAACGTCTGCGCGGTGCACAAGGGCATCCAGGACTACCTCTTCGGCAAGCTCGCCGACGGCGAGCCGCACGTGCTCGAGGCCTTCGAGCGCTGGACCACCCTCCGCGCTCGGGAGCACTTCCTCCACGACCCCCCGGCGTGAGCGCGGTGTACGAGGGACCGGTGCTGGCGGGCGCGACCTCCGCTATGCTCTCGGCGACCGACGCCGGGAGGATTTGCGCGTGAGCGTCCCGATCAAGGTGCTGTGCCTCGACGACGACGAGCTGGTGCTCCGCTCGATCGCGCGGGCGCTGTCCGTCGCGCCCGACCTGATCGTCGAGAGCACCACGAGCCTCGGGGAGGCGCGCGAGAAGGTGCTGAGCGGCGAGTACGCCGTGCTCGTCACCGACTACGAGATGCCCGGAGAGGACGGGGTCGCGTTCATCGAGTCGATCGAGGCGCGCTCGGACGTCGTCGCGGTCCTGCTCACCGCGCACGCGGGCTTCGACGTCGCGCTCGAGGCGATCAACCGCGGCCACGTCTACGCCTTCCTCCAGAAGCCGTTCCGCACCCAAGAGCTCATCGCCACGGTGCGCCGCGCCGCGGAGCGCTTCCAGCTCGGCCGAGCGCTCCACCGCAAGGTCGCCGAGCTCGAGCGCGCGATCCGCGAGCTGACGCTCAAGAACGCCGAGCTCCTGCGCGCGCGCGAGCAGCTCTCGCGGCTCGAGGATCAGGCGGCGACCGATCACAAGACCGGCGCCCACAGCTATCGGTACTTCGTGCAGCGCCTCGCGGAGGAGGTCGCGCGCGCGCGGCGCTACGGCCAGCCGCTCTCGCTGCTCCTGCTCGACCTCGACGGGTTCAAGCAGGCCAACGATCGGCTGGGCCATGTCGCGGGCGACGCGGTGCTCACCGCGGTGAGCGACACGCTGCGCCTCGGCGTGCGCGTGATGGACGTGGTCGCGCGCTACGGCGGGGACGAGTTCGTGGTGATCCTCCCGAACACCACCAAGGTCGGCGCCGCGGTGCTCGCAGAGCGCCTGCGGGTCGCGCTCGCGAGCGGCCAGCTCGGACCCGCGGGGGCGGGCGAGGTCACCACGTCGATCGGCATCGCGTCGATCCCCGACGCGCGCATCGAGACCCCCGAGCAGCTCGTCGAGGCCGCGGATCGCGCGCTCTACGCCGCCAAGCGCGCGGGCCGGAACCGCTGCGTGCTGGCGAGCCCCGAAGCGCTCGCCTGAACGGATCAGAGCGCGACGATCTCGGCGGCGTCCTCGCCGAAGTGGAACACGTTGAGCGCGCCGCAGCGGCCGACGTGGTTCGCGGTCGGGTAGGGCGCGTCCGGCTGCGCGACGTCGCGCTCCCAGCCGACGCCGGTCACGTAGCCCTTGAGCTCGAAGTGCCCGTCGGCGGTCGCCGCGCAGTCCATCTCGACGTCGAGCATCCAGTAGTGCGGGCCGAACGTGTTGAGCTCGGTCGTGCCGAAGCCGTCGATCTCGACCGTGCGCGCCGCGCCCCAGTCGGCGGGCCACGCGTCCGTCGTCCAGTCGGCGGGGGTGCCGCGTGCCGTGAGCGGCTGGCCCGGCTCCCAGCCGTACCAGTCGAGGAAGTCGTCGCCGCGCTTGATGCCGGCGGTCGTCGCGTTCCGGAGGTTGAGGTGCCGGATCGGGATCGCGCACTCGAAGTCGAACGCGTCGCAGCGTCGGCCGAGCGCGCTCGCCGCGAAGCCGTGATCCACGCCGCCCATGAGGAAGAGATCTTGTCCGGGCCGCGTCTCGACCTCGAAGAAGACTAGCGTGCGCTGCCAGTCGGCGGTGCGCGGCTCTGGCGTGGCGAAGCGCGCGCCCGAGGGCGTGAAGCGGTTGTCGAGCTCGCCGTGCACCACGCGCAGCGGGTCGTACCCGCGCGCCCACGGGAGCTCGACGCGCATCGACTCGAGGAGCGCGCGCCAGCTCCGGCTCTCACCGTTCAGGAGCGAGACGAGGTAGCCCGCGGTCGCTTCGCCCATCCCGTGCCAGTACGCGGGCAGTCCGTTCGTGACGACGTCGAGGTTCGCGCTCCCGCCCGGGTGCATCGCGACGAAGTCGTCGTCGTAGTAGTTGAACGAGAGGCACGAGTTCACGAGCATGACCTGGTAGCGGTCGGGGAAGTTGCCGCGTCCGTAGCCGGTCGGCTCGAGCGGCCCGTGCCCGAAGTGGCTGTGGCCCGTGTACGCGAAGACGTCGCCGTACCAGAAGGCCTCGAGGTAGCGGTTCCGCGCGGCCGCGCGCGCGTGCTCGCTCCCGTCCTCCTCGCCGTAGTACACGCGGAGCTCGATCGTGACCATGCGCCCGTCGGCGAGGCGCGTCGGCTGCTCCCAGACCGTCCAGCGCTCGAGGAAGCGATCGACGACCTGGGCGCGCAGGGCCGCGCGATCGACGCCGGCCGGGTAGCCCGCGTCGTCGACGATCCAGGCCGTGACGTCGTCGAGCGAGGCCTCGATCGGCTGGCCCGCGACCTCGTAGTGCCCGAGGTGCGTCCCCGGCCGCGTCTCGACGAGCCGCAGGCCGGGGAGCTCGCGGCGCAGGCGCCGCAGCATGCGGAGCGTCTCGCGCAGGCCGTAGTCGCCGGGATCGCGCGCGTCCGCGTCCACGCCGAAGAACGCGTACGCGATCACGCGGTCGCGCGCGAAGAGGCGGTCGTACTCGGGGTAGAGCGTCGGCGCGTGCTCCGCGGGCGAGAGCGTCGCGCGGACGGACACGAAGCGCCGCTCGACATCGGCGCGTGACAGCTCGTCGGCGGGAACCGCGAGGCGCGCGCGGGCCGCCTCGATCGCCGTCTGCTCGGCGCGGATGCGGGCGCGGCACGCCGCGCGGCCCGGCGTGTAGTGGTACCAGAGCGAGTCGGCCTGCGCGGCGGCGTCGTCCGAGCAGTCGGGGACGAGCTCGTCGCGGCGCGCGACGTAGTCGCCGAAGAGGAGCGGGAGCGTCAGCACGCGCGAGGTCCCCGACCACGCGATCGCGCGGTCGCGGTAGCGGTAGGTCACGCGCTCGATCCGCGCGCCGGTCTCGGGGACCGTCAGAATGCGCCGCGACCACGCGGCCGGGTCGAGGTTGCGCTGCGCGTCGCGGTCCTGGATCCCGACGCGCAGCTCGCGGAGCGCGCCGAGCGAGCTCTTGATCTGCCGCTGGATCTCCCAGCGGATCACCGCCTCGTCCGCGCCCTCCGGGACGTACACGAAGCTCTCCCACTCGATCGTGTGGGCGTCCCCGCTGATGCCGGTGATGTCCTCGTCGGTGGCGCCCGCGCCCTCGAAGGCGCACGCGGTGAGGAGGAGGGCGATTCCGTGACTCAGGCGGGAGTGACTCAGCTGCACGGACGACGGGGTAGCACCCGGCTCGCGGCGCGCAAGCGGAGGCCTCAACGCGCCGCGATGGTCAGCGCGCGCGGCCCGCCGCGCGAGGGCACGAGGGCGCGGGCGCCCTCGAGCCGGACCTCGCCGCCGTCCGCGAGCGCGGCGTCGGCGCCGCCCGAAAAGACGAGCCTCGGGAGCGCGACGATGGTCTCGCCGCTCGCCGAGCCGTCCTCGTTCCACTCGAAGGCGAAGGTCTCGCCGTCCCACGACCACGCGATCGGCTCGCCCGCGACGCGGACGGGGAAGGGGCGTGCGATCGCGATCCCGATCGACGACGGCGCGCGGGCCTCGTCGAAGATCCCGTAGCTCCCGTCGCCGCCCAGGCCACCCTCCCACTGCGTGGCGCCGAGCATGGTCGCGTCGAACGCGTCGTAGGCCTGATCGAGGAACGCGAGCGCGCCCTCGACGTCGCGCCGCGCGCCGGTCTCGCCCACGACCACCGGCAGCTGCATCCGCAGGGCGTCGGCGTCGATCACGTCCGCGAGGTCGAGCACGTCGGCGTGCGTCCCCGTCCAGCCGAGCCCGCGCTCGAGGCTCGGCGGGTAGAGGTGCGGCCCGTAGATCAGGCGCTCGCGATCCGGCGGCGCGAGGAACGAGCTGAGCCCGATGTTCGCCGCGCTCGCGGGGCCCATCATCACGTAGGGCCGCGGGTCCTCGGCGCGGATCGCGTCGATCCACTCGGCGTAGGCGGCGGGAGCGATCTCGCGCTCGAAGGTCCGCACCGTGGCGGTGCCCCAGAACGGCTCGTTCATCAGCTCGTACGCGAGCACCGCGTCGACGCCGGCGAGCGCGCGCGCGACGCGGGCCCACGCGCGGCCGTACGCGCCGCGGGTCGCGGGATCGCTCCAGAGCCGATCGAAGCACTCCGCGACCTCGGGCTCGAAGTAGCCCTGGAACCACTCGGCGGGCGGCGTGAAGCTCGCGTAGAGCGCCTCGTCGCACGCCCAGCGCGGCGCGCCGTCGCCGCCGAAGCCGCGCCCGAACACGTCCTGGTGCATGTCGACGATCACGCGCAGCCCCGCCGTGCCCGCGGCCTCGACGCGCGCGCGGACGGCCGCGAGGTACGCGTCGTCGTAGGCACCCGGCGCGGGCTCGACCGCCTCCCAGAACACGAGGAAGCGGATCACGGAGAAGCCGAGGTCGTCGGCGAGCGGCGCGAAGTCGTCGGTGACGACGTAGCTCGGCGGGAGGAAGTCGGGGCTCCACTTGGCGGCTCCCTCGACGTTCGTGCCGCGCAGGACGAGCACGCCGCCCGCCTCGTCGCGGATCCACGCGCGGGGCGCGGGAGCGCCGGCGTCGAGCGACGCGTCGGTCGAGGCGTCGTCGCGCCCGGCGTCGGCCGGCGCGAGGTCCTCGCAGCCGAGGAGCGAGAGCAGGGCGAGGATCGTCCGCAGGCGGCGCACCGCCTCGCAGAGTACTTCAGTCCTCGCGGCGGCGGCGGCGCGTGCCGCGCGGGGCGCGGGGCGCGGGGGCCGGGCGGCCCTGGCCGCCCTGCGAGTAGTCGATGGTCTCGGTCTCCTCGCTGCCGGGCAAGGTGACTTGCGGGGTACCGAGGTAGATGTCGAACTCCCAGATGCCGTCGACGCCGACGTTCGAGGTGCGGCAGAGCTGGAGGATCCCCGCGGTGCCCGAGCCCGGGAGGATCTCGAAGGTCTGTCCGTTGCCCGCGTCGAAGCCCGCCTGCGCGGGGCTGCCGCCGAAGCCGCCGGAGCCGCCCGACGCGTCGCCGGTCACCCACTCGCAGCGGTTGTAGCGGAACTGGACCTTCCAGAGGTCGTCCTGGTCGAGCATCTCGTTCGACATGATGACGATCTGGAACGTGTTCTCGTGGTCGTTGTGCGAGCTGTAGTACCCGACGTTGTGCCAGGTCACGACCATCTGGCCCGGCGAGATGTCCCAGTAGACGCCGTTGCGCGCGGGGCGGCCGCCGCCGCGGGTGTCCACGTCGGCCCAGAAGGGCGCGATCATCCGGTTGCCGGAGACCGGGAAGCGCTGCGGCGTGAAGGTGCCGGTCGCGCCGCCGAAGGTGACCGAGCCGTTGTTGTTCACGAAGAGGGAGTGGAACCGCTCGCCGAAGAACATCAGGCCGTTCGGGAACGCGGGCCGGAGGTCGATCTCCGCGCTCGACCCGTCGTCGTTGTACTCGAGGACGCCCTCGCCGAACCCGGCCTCGCCCCCGAGGCCCGTCATGAGCTCGCCCTGGGCCGCGGCCGCGGTGGGGAGCGAGGCGATCGCCAGGACGAGGGAGGCGGCGAGGTGCGACGTTTTCATGATGGAGCTTCGACGCGCGAACGGGCCGAGGGTTTCATGGGGTCGCTGCATCCTACGCCTCCGAGCCTCCTGTCTTCCTCAACCTTGGTCGGCGGTACAGAGCTTCCCCGCGGGGTGACACCCCTCGGAAACCCGCGCTAGACTGCGCGTCGATGGCCGAGGAGCAGCGCCCCGACGACGACGGGATCGAAGATCTCCCCACGTTCACGCGGGACGCGGCGAGCGCCCTCGACCTCGAGCAGCGCGACATGTCGGCGCGGGCTCGCGCGCACGCGGACGATTCCCGGGCGTTCGGGTACGACGGGGACGTCCCGCCCGGCCAGCACTGCTCGCACGGCTCGCACGGCTCGCACGGCTCGCACGGCTCGCACGGCTCGCACGGCTCGCACGGCTCGCATGGCTCGCACGGCAGCCACGGCTCGCACGGCTCGCACGGCTCGCACGGCTCGCACGGCTCGCACGGGAGCTGGTGAGCGCGGGCGGCGTCGAGGAGCGGATCGCCGGGCGGCGCGAGCGCGTCCACGTCCTCACCGGCGCGATCTGCAACAACAATTGCATCTTCTGCATGGAGGAGGACCGCGAGGGCCGCGAGGCGGTGAACTCGCGGACCGACGACGCGCTCGTCCGCTTCATCCTCGAGCGGCACCGCGACGCCGAGGAGGTGTGCTTCACGTCGGGAGAGCCGACCACGAACCCCGCGCTCCCGCGCTGGGCCAAGCTCGCCAAGGACGCGGGCGTCGCGCGCGTGAGCGTGATGACCAACGGCCGCGCGCTCGGCCACGCGCCCTACACCAAGAAGCTCCTCGCCGCGGGGATGCGGCGCTTCTACGTGAGCATCCACGGCCACACCGCGAAGCTCCACGAGGGGCTCACGCGCACGCCCGGCTCCTTCGAGCAGACGGTGGCGGGGATCCGCGAGGTCGCGCGGTACGTGCCGCGCGGCGTGGACCTCCACACCTCGACGGTGATCACCAAGCGGAGCCTCCCGCACCTCACCGAGATCTACCGGTTCCTGCGCGGCCTCGGCGTGCAGCAGGTCGTGCTCAACGTGATGCAGGCGAACGGGCGGGCGCACACGCACTTCGAGAAGATCTTCCCTCGGTACACCGAGATCGCCGCCGCGATGCGCGCGTTCCTCGCCGAGCAGCGGGCGATCGAGCCGCGCGTCATGGCGTTCCTCGTGGACATCCCGCTCTGCACGACCGAGGGCGTCGACGACTTCAGCCGCGGCTACGTGGAGCGCTACGTCCACTTCGAGCCGCCGGGGCTCGGCGGGCACGATCGAGCGCTCGCCGCCCAGGACGGCGCGCGCACCGGGCCGGCGCGAGACCTCGTACAGATCCGGCGGAGCGATCTCGACGAGGCCGCGCGCCAGAAGCGCCCCGAGTGCGCCCGCTGCCGCTACGACGCCGTGTGCGAGGGCGTCTGGGCAAATTATCTTGCGCGCTACGGATGGGACGAGCTGGTCCCCGTCCCCGCGCTCACGGCACGGAGCGCGTGAACGGCATCAGCACCCCGAGGTGCGGATCGGTGCGCCGCAGCGAGAACAAGAGCCCCTCGTTGCGGTAGACGTAGAGGGCCTCGTCCGCGAGCACGAGGTAGTCCCCGCGCGCGATCGCCCCCGCGAGCGCCGCGAAGGGCTCCGAGTGGCTCCAGGGCATCGAGACGCCGCGGTAGCGGACGCCGCTGCCGCTCGGGAAGCCGCGGAAGCGGATCTGGTGATCGTGATCGAAGTAGAGGACCGGGCCGCCGAGGTAGCCGGCGAGCGCGTCGCGGATCGCCGGGTGCTCGTCGGAGAGCGCGTCGAACAGGCGCCGCGCCTGATCGAGCGAGCGCTCGCAGCGGTAGGTGCACGCGAAGTGCGGCAGGAGCTTGACGGCGGTGTCGTCGAGCAGCGCGGGCCACGGCTCGCCGACCGAGGTGCGCACCGCGGCCGCGACCCGGTTGTAGCTGTTGTCCGAGCGATCCCCGAGCGCGGCGAACGCCTGGACGCAGCACGCGGGGTAGCCGAGGAGCGCGCCGATCGCGCCGATCCCGTGCGACGGGTCGGTCGTCTGGAGCTGGACGAGGCGGCGCAGCGTCTCGGGGTCGCGTGCGGCGTAGAGCTCGACGGCGGGGGTCCCGCGCGCGCGGTCGTCGGTCCAGCGATCCGCGGGCGCGACCTCGACGCGACGCTCGCGGCGCTCGACGTGGCCGGGCAGCCGCGCGCGGACCCTCGCCTCGTCCTGCGGCGCGACGGTGAGGAACACCGCGGGCTTGAGATCGAGCGAGTACATGAGCGCCTCGAGCGGGAGCTCGAAGGCCGGTGGGCTCGTCCGCGCGAGGGGCGCGGTCGCGGGTAGGTCACCGGCGAGCCCGATCGGCCCGAGCCCGTCGTCCATGCGCCCGATCGCGAAGCGCTCGGGGGGCAGGCGGCGCTCCAGCGCCTCCTCGATCCGCTCGAGGATCGCGCGGACGCGCCGCGCGTCGTCGAGCGAGGCGCCGCGCACGGGCACCTCGAGCTGGCGCAGGCACCGCTCTGCCCATGGCACTGCGGGGATCGCGCGCGCCTCGGCGCGGGGCCGGCGCAGCGTCTCGCTCACGCCGTCGACGCTCCACGCGTAGTCGCCCTCGGGCGTGCGCGCGACGAGGTCGAGCTGCCAGCCGCGCGGCGCGACCTCGACCTGCCACGGCACTCCGTCGAGCGCGACCGCGAGGTGCAGGAGCTCCTCGGTCACGAGGACGGCACGCTCGATCTCGACCGCGCGACCGAGCCGCGCGAGCAACGTCGTCGCGTGGTAGAGCGCGGGCGCGAGCCCGGACGCGGGGCCCTCGGGCGCGCCGTGCACGTGCAGCGTCACCGCGTCGACGCGCCGGCCCGCGAACAGTCGCTCCAGCGCGCCGACGCCCGAGAGCGACAGCCAGCCGTGCGCGAGCTGCACGCGCTCGCCCGCGGGCGGCCGCGTGGGGGAGGGGTGAAGGAGCGAGGGCCCGGGGTGCCGCGCCAGCCGCTCGGCCACCGCCGTCGCCTCGCGCTCGCCCGCGGCCCACACCGCGGCGGCGGCCTCGGGCGTCGCCTCGAGCGCCGCGTCGAGCCCCTCGACCCCGCTCGCCGGCAGGTCGAGCGACGCGAGCAGCGCGATGCGGTGCGATCGGCGGATCGCCGCGAGCCAGTCGTCGGCTCGCTCCAGGTCCGCCGCGAGCAGGAGGGGCAGGAGCGCCACGCCGGCAGGCTGCCACGCGCGCGTGCGAGGAGGAAGCGAAGCGGCTAGGCTCGCGCGCGTGGAGGTGACATCGATGACGCGTACCGTGCGGTGGCTCGTGGCGTTCGCGGGGATCCTCGGGGCGGTGGGCTGCGCGCCCGCCGACGTGGCCGGCAACTACACCGTCAACGTGACGAACGGGGAGAACGGCTGCGCGTTCGACGGCTGGACCGTCGGCGAGACCGCGTCGAGCATCCCGCTCGTCGTGACCCAGGACGACTCGACGGTGCAGCTCGACGTGCAGGGCACCACCGGCGGCCTGCTCGACCTCGTGATCGGCAGCAGCCTCTTCAACGGGACCGTCTCCGGCAACGGCATCGACGCGGCGCTCGTGGGCTCGAACTCCGCGCGGCAGGGCGAGTGCGCGTACACGATCACGGTCGACCTCGACGCGTCGATCGACGGCGACTTCCTCGAGGGCGAGCTGCGGTGGCGGCCGGTCACGAACCACCACGCGGACTGCGGGATCCTCGAGACGTGCTCGACGTTCCAGTCCTTCAACGGCACGCGGCCGCCGGAGTGAGGCGCTACACGCGGCCGGTCACGCCGCCCGGCAGCAGCGCGGCCTGGTTGATCCGCGAGGCCTCGGGCGGCGGCACGCGCAGCACGTAGCGCGCGGTGATCTGCGGGT
>JAYRVK010000196.1:0-2824 GCA_041918555.1 Sandaracinaceae bacterium | reverse complement strand
CGGCGCGCCGTCACGGTCGCCTGAGCGCTACTTCAGGTCGTAGCGCTTGAGCTTGTCGTAGAGCGTACGCAGCCCGATCCCGAGGAGCTCCGCGGCCTTCTTGCGGTTGCCCTCGACCTCCTCGAGCGCGCGCACGATCGCCTCGCGCTCCAGCTCGTCGAGCGATCGCACCGCGGCGGCGGGGCGCGCGGTCGGAGGGGCCGCGCGCGCCTCGATCGAGAGGTGCCGCTCGCCGATGCGCTCGCCGTCCGCGAGGATCGCCGCGCGCTCGAGCGCGTTGCGCAGCTCGCGGACGTTGCCCGGCCACGGCGCGCGCCCGAGCCGCGCGAGCGCGGCGGGATCGAGCGCGAGGCGGCTGCGGCCGAGCTCGGCGGCGATCCCGGCGAGCAGCACCTCTACGAGCTCGGGGAGATCCTCGAGCCGCTCGCGCAGCGGTGGCAGGCGGATCGGGAACACCGCGAGCCGGTGGTAGAGATCCTCGCGGAAGCGGCCCTCCTCGATCGCGCGGACGAGGTTGCGGTTGGTCGCGGCGATCCAGCGCACGTCCGCGTCGAGCGTCTGCACGCCGCCGACCCGCTCGTAGGTCTTCTCCTGCAGCACCCGGAGCAACTTGGCTTGCAGGTCCGGCTTGAGCTCGCCGACCTCGTCGAGGAAGAGCGTCCCGCCCTGCGCGAGCTCGAGGCGCCCGCGCCGGCGCTGGTGGGCCCCGGTGAACGAGCCCTTCTCGTGGCCGAAGAGCTCGCTCTCGAGGAGGTGCTCGGAGAGCGCTGCGCAGTTCACCGCGACGAACGGACCCTCGCCACGCTCCGAGCGATCGTGGATCGCGCGCGCGGCGACCTCCTTGCCGGTGCCGCTCTCGCCGACGAGGAGCACCGTCGCGTTCGTGCGCGCGACCTTCTCGAGCGCGTCGATGACCGGGCCCATCGCGGGCGCGCCCCAGCTCAGCGGGGTCGCGGGCCCGCGCTCGCGCGCGGCGCGCAGCGCGAGGAGCCTGCGCCGCTCGAGCGCGCGCTCCACGAGGAGCCGGAGCTCGGCCGGGCTCTCGACCGGCTTCTGCACGTAGTCGAAGGCCCCGAGCTTCATCGCCTCGACCGCCGTGCCGACGGATCCGAAGGCGGTCATCACCAGCACCTCGACCTCGGGCTGCTCGGCCTTCACGCGCGAGAGGAGCGCGAGGCCGTCGAGCCCCGGCATCTTCAGATCGGTGACGAGGAGCTGGTAGCTGCGGCGGCCGAGCATCTGGTACGCGATCTCACCGTCCTCGGCCTGATCCACGTCGTGCCCCGCGAGCTCGAGCGCCTCGGCGACGAAGCTCCGCAGGCCCTCCTCGTCGTCCGCCACCAGGATGCTCGCCACTACTCCTCTCCTCTCGGTACCCGGAGCGTCATCACCGCGCCGCCCTCGG
Source organism: Sandaracinaceae bacterium (assembly GCA_041918555.1). Lineage (GTDB taxonomy): Bacteria > Myxococcota_A > Polyangia > Polyangiales > Sandaracinaceae > JACKEC01. The sequence continues at coordinate 1,419 of JAYRVK010000196.1, read as the reverse complement.
GATGGTTCGTCGCCGCGATGGTACCGCCGTGACCCTCCACCACGCGGCGCGCGACCGCCAGCCCGAGGCCGGTGCCGCGCGTCCGCGTCGTCTCGAACGCTTCGAAGATCCGCTCGAGGAGCTCCTCGGGGATCCCGGGACCACGATCGCGCACGACGATCTCGAGCACGTCGCCGTCCATGCGCAGCGCCACGTCGATCGTGCCCTCGTCGCTCGCCTGCACCGCGTTGCGCATCACGTTGGTGAGCGCGCGCGCCATCGCGCTCGGATCGAGCGGGAACGCGCCGGGCACGGCGTCCGCGCGCACCGTGAACCGCGCCTCGTCGCCGACCTCGACCACGGCCGCGCGCACCACGTCGCGCGGGTCCACCGGCTGGCGGCGCGGCCGGCCGGTGCGGACGAAGTCGAGGAGGTTGTTGGTGAGCGCCTCGAGCCGCTGCGCCTCGAGCACGACGCGGCCGGCCTTGTCGGCGGGCTTCCCGGGGGGCAAGATCTCTTGCAGTAGCTGCGCGTGGCCCTTGAGCGAGGCGAGCGGGTTGCGGATCTCGTGCGCGAGGACCGCGGACATCTGGCCGAGGGCCGCGAGCCGCCGATCGCGCTCCGCGTTCCGCTCGAGCTCCTCGCGCTGGCGCAGCACCCGGCGGAGCGCGATCGCGAGCCCGAGCACCACCAGCGACGCGAAGATCCCGATCACGAGGGTGCGCTGCGCGGTCGCCTCGAGCTCGGCGCCGAGCGACGGGTCGACCTCGATCACGACCATCGGCGGCGGGCGCCCCGGGGGAGGGGGGGGGTGCACGGGGATCGGCTCGCCCAGGCGCAGCCGGGTGCCGACCTCCTCGAGCTCGCCGGGGTGCGGCGGGTGGCTGCGGGTCGAGAGCGGCTGTCCGATCGCGAGCCGCCCGGGGTGCCCGAAGATCGCGAGGTAGCGCAGGCCTCTGCCCTGGTACTTCGCGAACACCGCGCGCAGGGACTCCTCGTCGAAGCGGCTCTCGAGGAGGTCCGTCCGCACGCCGCTCATCACGGTCTCGGCCTGGCCGCGCTCGATGTCGCGCGCGGACCGCCGCACGTCGAGCACGCTCGCGACGAGGCTCGCGACGAGGATCGCCACGATCGCGGCCGCCAGCGCGAGCGGGCCGAACGCGAGCCAGCCCCGCACGACGGTCGGGGGCGGAGGAGGGAGCGAGGTGTCGCGGCTCACGGGAGGAGCACCGTGCAACCAGCGTGGCACGCGCGCGGGATGGGGCGGGGAGGAGATTCCGATACGCGGACGTGCGGGGTCCGCAGTCGAGTGCGGGAGCCGCAGCGGCTACGGGAGGGAGGAGGTGAGGGCAGAGCGAGGGGACGAGGACGAGGACGAGGACGAGGACGAGGACGAGGACGAGGACGAGGACGAGGACGAGGACGAGGACGAGGACGAGG
>JAYRVK010000195.1:0-5707 GCA_041918555.1 Sandaracinaceae bacterium | reverse complement strand
TCGAGAACCAGGGCGACTGCGTCCGCGGCGCGGGCTCGCATCCGCTCTACGCGCCCGGGTTCGGCGCGCGGTTCGCCGCGTCCTTCCAGCGCTTCCGCGATCAGGTGCAACCCATCTTGCGCGAGTCCTGCGCGGGCAGCACCTGCCACGGCGCGACCATCGCCGACCTCCACCTCGCGTGCGGCGACGACGACGCGGAGCTGGACTGGAACTTCTGGGTCTCGGTGCAGCACCTCACCACGCCCGCGTCGACGTCGGAGCTGCTGCGGCGACCGCTCTCCACGTTCCGCGGCGGCGTGTACCACGAGGGCGGCAACGTCTTCGCGTCGGCCGAGGACCCCGACTACCAGGCGATCTTCGCGTGGGCCGACGAGCTCGTCACCACGCAGCCCGACGCGATCGCGCCCCCCGACGGGATCTCCGAGGGCCTGCGCTACTTCGCGAACCGCGTGCAGCCCGTGCTCGTCCGCAAGGGCTGCATGTTCATGAATTGCCACAGCGTGGCGATGTTCCACGACCTGCGGCTCCAAGGCGGGGCGCAGGGGCACTTCTCGCGCGTCGCGACCTACCGCAACTACCAGACCTCGCGCCTCCTGCTCGCGCTCGACGCGTCGGACCCGAACGAGAGCCGCATCATCGCGAAGAACCTCTACCCGCCGGAGCTCGTGCCGGGCAGCCCGGGGCTGATCCACCGCGGCTCCGCGCTCTTCGAGGACTTCAGCGCCGGAGGCACGATCAACGGGGCGACGCCCGACGACTGCGCCGCGTTCGACGCCGACGCCGGCGACCTCAACGAGGTGCCCGCGTACTGCATCATGGTGCGCTGGCACCAGATCGAGCGCGAGGAGGCGATCGCTCGCGGCGAGCTCTTCCCGGCGACGGAGGTCGTGCGCGCGGTCGCGTGGATCTCGCGAGCGACCAGCGTCGGCGAGCCGCGCGACTTCGACACCTACCGGGGCGGCGCCGATCTCCTGCTCGCGACGGCGAGCGTCGACGCGGCGAGCGGCGATCTCAGCCTCGGCGCCGCGACGAGCGTGCTCTCCGGGTGCGGCCTCGATCCGTCGAGCGCGGACCTGCGCGGCCTCGCGGTGAGCTGGGACGGAGCGACGATCGCCTTCGGCGGGCGCGGCGGCGCGGGTGAGCCGCTGCGGCTGTACCGGATGAACAGCGACGGGACCGGCTGCGAGCGCGTGCCGGGGGTGGCCTCGAGCGCCGACACCGAGAACGGGATCCTCACGCACGACTTCGATCCCGCGTTCGCGCCGAACGGCGCGCTCGTGTTCGCCTCCGCGCGCGGCAACTCGGACGCGCAGATCCTCGGCTTCGCGGGGCCGACCCGGACCCCGGCGGCGATGCAGCCCAACGCAAATCTATTTGCGCTCGATCCCGGGGGAGGGGTCCGCCAGCTCACGTACCTCCTCAACCAGGAGATGCAGCCGTCGTTCATGACCGACGGGCGGATCATCTTCACCGCGGAGAAGCGCGAGCCGGGGTTCCACCAGCTCGCGGGGCGCCGAGAGAACCTCGACGGCGGCGACTACCACCCGCTCTTCGCGCAGCGCGGCAGCGTCGGCTACGCGATGGCCACCGAGATCGTCGAGCTGCTCGATCGCAACCTCGCGCTCGTCGCGGCGCCGCTCGACGCGGCCGACGGCGCCGGTCGAATCGTGATCGTCAACCGCTCGATCGGGCCCGACCAGGCCGATCCGCGGCCCCCGGGCGACAACTACTACATCGCCTCGCAGCGCTTCCCGACCTCGGGCGGCGCGTGGCGCTCGCCGTACCCGCTGCCGACCGGCCGGCTCCTCGTGAGCTGTGATCAGGGCGCGGGGAGCCTCACCGCGGGCGGCTTCGACTTCCAGCTCTGCGAGCTCGACGTCGACAGCGGGGCGGTGCGCGAGATCGGTGGGGCGGCGGGGCGCGCGGACGTCGAGGCGGTCGCCATCTACGCGCGCGCCGAGCGCGAGACGTTCCAGTCGCGCATCGACGAGGCCAACGGCCACACGTACATCGAGCCCGGTCAGATCGACGCGGACATCGAGGTCGTGGACTTCCCGCTCCTCGCGACGCTGTTCTTCGAGAACACGCGCAACGGGCGCGCGATCGATCCCGCGGTCGGTGGCATCGACGTGTACGCCGAGTATCCGCCGCCGATGGGCTCGACGGGCTTCGGTGGCCTCGGCGCCATGGTCCAGACCGACGACTTCGGGATGATGTTCCTCGACCGCCGCATGGTCGGTCACGTGAACCTCAACCCCGACGGTTCGACGCACTTCCGCTACCGCGGCGGGCTCCCGATCGTGCTCGGCCTCACTGGCTGGGACGGCAGCCCGCTCTCCTTCGCGGACGGCGCGCCCTTCAGCGGCGAGATGATCCAGCGCGAGCAGATGCAGTTCTATCCCGGCGAGCGCGCGCACCAGTCGTTCCGCCGCCAGCTCTTCAACGGCATGTGCGGCGGCTGCCACGGCTCGATCTCGAACCGCGAGCTCGACGTGGTGGTCGACATCGACGTCCTCTCCACCGCCTCGCAGGCGATGTCGAACGGCAGCGACGCCCAGTCGCTTGGGCTTTGAGCCCGAGGCCGGGTATCTTCCGCCCCGATCGTGCCGCTCCCACCGCTGCTCGCGTTCGCGCTGTTGACCGGGCTCTTGGCCTCGCTCGCGGGGCGGCAGGAGCTGCGCATGAGCCCGCGCCCGATCGTGCTCACGCGGGGCTTCGCGTCGTACGTCTCCTACGCCGTGCTCGTGGTGGTGCCGATCTCGGTCTACTTCTACGTGTTCCACGGGGACTGGTTCGTCCTCTACTTCGTCGACGTGGACCGCATCCCCTCCGCGGTCGCGCTCGTCGGGTTCGTGATCGAGGCGGGGCTCGGCGCGCTCGCGTTCCTCTTCGGCGCGCTCCTCGTGCGCAACCAGCGCGAGGTGGTGGTCGGCGTGATCGCCGGTGCGATCGCGCTCGCCGGGGTCGTCGTGGTGTTCCTCTACACCGATCGCCTCGGGCAGGTCGGCACCCACCAGCAGTACCACGGGCACTTCGGCCTCGAGGGCTACGCCGAGGGGCCGCTCCTCACCGGCGCGCTCGCCCTGGGCGGGATCTCGCTCGCGGGGCTCGCGTTCCTCTTGGCCCGCCTCTGGATGACCGGCCGCGTCCGGTGAGGCCGGCGCGTCGTCGCAGTTGACCCGCTGGGCCCGGGCTTGGTAGCGTCCCGACCAATTCTCTGCCTTTCCGCGGGGATGGAGTCGCGCTTGGGCGGGCGGATCAAACGCTTGTTCGTACTCGTGGTGGTCGCCGCCGCCGTGACCTCGTTCGCGGCCTGCGGCCCGTCCCTCTATACGTTCAACATCATCCCTGCGTCCCAGGCGGTGGAGCAGGCCCGCGAGGCCAACGCCGCCGAGCACGCGCCCTACGAGTACTTCTACGCGCGCTCGTACCTCGACAAGGCGCGCGAGGAGGCCTCCGAGGCCAACTACCAGGACGCCGTCCGCTTCGCGGAGCGCGCGAACGAATTCGGCACCAAGGCCCGCGATCTCGCGCGCCGCCGCATGCGGGAGCAGGGCCGCTGAACCCGATGACGCGCCGTTGGTCGATCCTCTGCGTCACGGCGCTCGGCCTGCTCGGGTGCAGCCGCGCCGCCACGCTCCAGGGGCGGATCGACGGCCTGCGCGACATCGTCGATCAGGCCGAGCGCAACGGCGCCTACCGCTGCGCGCCGCGCGAGCTCGCGATCGCGCAGGCCAACCTCGACTTCGCGGAGGTCGAGCTCGCGCAGGGCAGCGTCGATCGCGCGGACTACCACTTCAACCTCGCCGAGCCGAACGGCCGCGCCGCGTTCCGCTTGAGCCCGGCCGCGCGCTGCTCGCCGCGCGGCGTCGAGATCGAGCGGCCGGAGCCCGCGCCGGGCGATCGCGACGGCGACGGGATCCTCGATCCCGACGATCAGTGCCCCGACGATCCCGAGGACTTCGACGCCTACGAGGACGAGGACGGCTGCCCCGAGGATCAGGATCAGGACGGCGACGGGAACCCGGACACCACCGACGCGTGCCCGGTCGAGCCGGAGGACGGCGACGGCTACCTCGACGAGGACGGCTGCCCCGAGCCGGACAACGATCTCGACGGCCTCACCGATCAGGGCGATCGCTGCCCGAACGAGCCCGAGGACCTCGACGGGTTCCAGGACGCCGACGGCTGCCCCGACCTCGACAACGACGGCGACACGATCCCCGACGCGACCGACAACTGCCCGAACGAGCCGGGCCCGCCGGACGAGCAGGGCTGCCCGCGCGTCTACCAGGACGTCGAGGTCACCTCGACGGGCATCGTGATCCACCAGCGGATCTACTTCGAGTACGACCGCGCGGTGATCCGCGACATCTCGTTCCCGATCCTCAACACCGTCGCCCAGGTCTTGCGCGACTTCCCCGACATCACGATCGAGATCCAGGGTCACACCGACGATCGCGGCTCGGACGAGTACAACCTCCGCCTGTCCGGCGAGCGCGCCGAGTCCGTGCGCACGTACCTGCAGGGGCAGGGCATCGCGTCGCACCGCCTGAGCGCGCGCGGCTACGGCGAGACCCGCCCGATCGACACCAACCGCACCGAGGCGGGCCGCGCCACCAACCGCCGCGTCGAGTTCGTCCGGACCGACGCGGTGGCCCAGCGCGCGCGCCAAGAACAAGCGGTACCTTGATGGACGCCCGGAGCCCGAAGATGACCACAGCTCGTTCGAGGATCGTCGGCTCGTTCGTCGCGGCGCTCGCGCTCGCGTGGAGCCTCGCGTGGAGCACGGCGAGCGCGCAGAGCCCCATGCGCCAAGTCCTGGATCTGAACCGCCAGGGCATGGACCAGTACAACGCGCTCGAGATCGAGGCCGCACAGGAGACGCTCGAGCGCGCGCTCCAGGTCGCGCAGCGCGGCCACGTCACGGGCGCGCCCCTCGCGCGCACCTACCTCAACCTCGGCGTCATCGCCGTCGGCGGCTTCGGCGACAACGGCGCGGGGATGAACTACTTCATCCAAGCGATCCAGGCGGATGGCAACATCCAGCTCGATCCGCTCACCTCGACCCCCGAGATCCAGACCGTGTTCGGGCTCGCGCGCCAGCGCGCGGGCGGCGGCGGCGGCGGCGGTGGCGGCGGCGGCGGCGGCGGCGGTGGCGGTGGCGGCGGCGGTGGCGGCGGCGGCAATCTCCCGCACGATCCGGTGCCCGAGCAGCTCGCGCAGACGGGCGTGCCCATCTACATCGAGATCGAGGGCCCGACCCCCGCGCACGTGTACGCGTTCTATCGCGCGCACGGGATGACCGAGTACCGCCGCGTCGAGATGCGCGCGGTGGCCGACGGGTACGGCTACGAGATCCCGTGCACCGACGTGTTCCAGCCCGAGGTCCAGTACTACATCGTCGCGTTCGACGACGACGGCTCGCCGACGGGCTTCGCGGGCTCGCAGCAGGACCCGTACAGCGTCCCGATCGTGGGCAGCCGGACGCACCCCGCGCCCGCGCTCCCGGGGATGGCGGCGCCGCAGACGTGCGCCGACGAGGAGTGCCCGCCGGGGATGGAGGGCTGCGAGTCCGGCGGCGGTGGTGGTGGCGGCGGCATGGGCGCGACCTGCCGCAGCGACGGCGAGTGCAGCTCCGGCCTCACGTGCGAGGACAACTTCTGTGTCCTCGGCGAGGGGGGGGGCGGCGGCGGCGGCGACGAGG
>JAYRVK010000194.1:0-2327 GCA_041918555.1 Sandaracinaceae bacterium | reverse complement strand
GAAGGTGAAGCCGAAGCGCTCGCCGAAGCTCTCCATCTCCGCCACGGGCACCATCCGCTCGCCGGTCCCCGACAGCACCACGACGTGGGTGTTGTCGATCATGCAGCGCGAGCACGCGCCGCCGAAGTACTCCATCGCGTCGGTCAGGAAGACCTTGCACTCGAAGCGCGAGAAGCGCGGATAGCACTGCGCGAAGAGCATCCGGCAATGACAGAGCACCAGAGACGCCGTCTGCACGCGGCGCTCCTTGCCCCCGATCTTCGCGACGTGAGGCGAGGTGTCGTGCTGCATCTCCTCGCCGGGACGGTGCTCGTAGCGACCGCTCGGCAAGACCGGCGGCCGCCCGATCTCGTGCCGGCGACAGAAGGCCGTCAGCGCCGTGTACGAGAGCGCGGCACCGCCCCTCACAAGCTCCTCGTGGACGCGCACGAGGTTGCCCTTGCAGGACGCGAGCAGATCCGCGATCTGGGCTCTGTACGGCTCCGCTCGCTCGATGCGGGCGAGCGAGGGCACGGCGGCGTGACCGGCGCGCAGCACCGTCTTGACGGCGCCGCGCGAGACGCCGAGCACGTCGGCGATCGCCCGAGAGCCATGACCCTCTGCGTGCAGCCGAAGGATCGCAGAGCGGGTGACCTCATCGAGCATGGGGCGGCTCCTCTTGGTCGAGCCGCTGCTCGACGGTCTTGATCTCCGCGGCGAGGTCGAGGCGCGCGCCGTGCACGAGCTCGCGCTCGCGCACGCTCGCGCCGTCGAGCGCGCCCTTGCGGACGCGACCGCTCGCGCGACGCACGATCGCCGACGCGACCCGGAGGTCTTGGAGCAGGTGCTCCGCGGGCGTCGCGTCGCTCTTGCCCTCCCGCTCGCTCTGCGCGTGCGCACGCAAGACGAGCGCCGGCTCGCTCACGACGCGCGCGCGCGTCGTCTCGTTGCCCGACACGTACGCCGTGTAGAGCACCCCGAGCTGGCGGCTCGACGGACGGGCAGGCGCGATCGCGGCCGACAGCTTCTCGCAGTCCGACTCGTTGGCCCGCGCCAAGGGCACCAGGTACCGCATCGCCGCGTGCGGACCGAACGCGCCCGCGCGGACATGCGCCTGCACCGACGCCGGCAGATCCGTCACCAGGCCCAGGCGGCGGCTCACCCAGCTCGTGGTCCGATCGAAGCGGCGCGCGAGCTCGTCGTGGGACAGACCGAAGCGCGTGACCAGCTCGTGGAGAAACCAGCTCTCCTCGATCGCGCTCGAGGACGCGCTCGCGCGCAGGATGCGCTCGAGGACGAGCGCATCGACCTCGCCCAGGTCCCACGTCGTGGCGCGCGCCACGTCGTGGCCCAGACGGCGCAAGACGCGCACGCGCTTGTAGCCATCGACGACGACGTCGCGATCGCCATCGCGCACGACCACGATCGGCGTCTGCTGTCCGAGCGAGGCCAGCGACGCGAGCAGCCTCTTCTCGCGATCGGCGCTGCGGGTGCGCAGCTCCTGGTAGCGAAGGTCGAGGCGGGCGAGCTCGAGGTCCATCGCGAGTCAGGCTGCCGGAGCCGGCAACTGGTCTTGCGAGGCGGTCGGGGGGAGTCCGTCCGCTTTCCCCGTCATTCCCGGCACTTGCGCCCTCATCTGGTCTTGCGCGGGCCCCAGGAGGAGTCTCCCGAAAACCGCAAGGAAGTCCGCCCCTTGCGCCCCGAACTCGTCTTGCGCGAGGTCCCAGGGAAGTCGGTCCAGCGGAGGCGGTACCCGCAGCGGCTCCGGCGGCCGCGATGGCTCCGGACCCGGCGTCGTCGCCTCGCTCGGCACCGTCGCGCTCGCCGCCCGCTGCTGGAGTCGGCGGGCCACGTCGTAGTCCCGGTGCGCCGCGCGCCACGCAGCCTGCGTCTGCTTGCGCCGCGCCGCCTGACAGATCTCCGCCGAGCACGCGTACTGGCGCGCCCGCACGCGCGAATGCGGGCGAAACCACTTGCGACAGATCGAGCACGGCCTCGGCGACGACGGCATCGCGCGATGCAGCCCCATCAGGCTCGGCGGTGCGACGCGAACCAGCGGCGCGCTTCAGCGCGACGCGCCTTCGCGCCGCATCGCCAGCACGGTGCCGCTCACCTCGCGAGTGCGAGCCCCGGACTCACTCGGCGCCGCGCCCGATCAGGTCCACTGCGCTCACGCGCAGTGGACCGATTCTCGCGAGCACACCCGGGTCAATTCTCCCGAGCGCCGAAGTCCCGGACGATTTTCTGGAAGCTTCGTGGACGCGGATGCCGACGCGGAAGCGGAGGCGGAGGTGGAAGCGGAAGCGGGAGCGAAAGCGGACGCGGACGCGGACGCGGATGCGAATGCG
>JAYRVK010000193.1:0-12889 GCA_041918555.1 Sandaracinaceae bacterium | reverse complement strand
CCATCCGGTTCGGCTGCGAGATCGCGGCGTCGAGGCGCTCGATCAGCTCCGACGTCTCGCGCACGAGCTGGCGTGCCTGCGCCAGGTCGCCCAGGACGGAGAGCGCGCGATCCATGTTGCCCTCGAGCGACGCCCACCGCTGCGCGAGCGGCGGGAGGAAGCTCGTCGCGTCGAAGCTGTCCATGTTCTCGCGCACGAGCTGCCGGAAGTAGCCGATGGGGTCGGCGGCGTGCTCCTGCAGCATCTGATCGAGCTCGCGGCGGACGGGCCCGAACTCCGCCGCGACCTCTCGGAAGAGCTGGTTCGCGTCGTCGAGGCGGCCGTTCCGTAGGAGGAGGTTCGCCCGCAGGATCTTCGCGTCCGGGATGAAGCGGCTGTCCGGCGCTGCGACCGAGAGGACCTCGAGCGCGCGCTCCGCCCGGATGCTGTCGCCCATCCGGATGTACACCCACGCGATCTCGTACAGCGCGATGTGGAAGTTCGACGAGGTGCGCGGGACGGCTTGGTAGGCCTCGACCGCCTGATCGAGCTGGTCCGTCTCGTAGTAGAGGCGGCCGAGGGCGAGCTGAGTGAGCTCGATCACCTCGCGCTGCTCCTCGGTCTCGGCGGGCGAGCGCAGCACGCGGCGGAAGGCCTCGATCGCCTGCGGGTACTGCTCGCGGATCGTGTGAATGACCCCGATGAAGTAGCGCGCCTGGGGGTAGTACGGGCTCCCGGCCTGCACCGCCTCGAACGACTGGCGAGCCTGCTCCAGCATCGCGAGATCGATCTGGACGTTCTGTTCGCCGGCGAGCAGCTCCTCGCTCGGCACCGCGCGGTTGTAAAGATACTTTGCGCGATAGTAGTTGGTCGTCGCCTCGATCTCGCTCGGCGGGATCCGGCTCAACGCCGCGAAGTACCCCTCGACCCCGTCGAAGTCGCGGGTCTGGATCGCGATCTCGATCAGGCGGCCGAGGGCGCGCTGGAGGTGATCGCGGTAGCGCGTGTCGCCGGCGTGATCGATCAGCTCCCGGAAGCGCGTCCGCGCGCCGAGATAATCGCCCGCGCGATAGAGGGAGTCGCCCAGGTAGTAGAGCGCGTCCGGGTAGGCGCGGTGCTGCGGGAAGTTCTCCACGATGTCCGTGAAGATGATCGAAGCGCGCACGTAGTCTTGCAGCCGATAGAACAGCTCTCCGTCCGTCAGGCGCTCCTCGACGTAGGTCGGCGAGCGGCGCGCGGCGCGGCGGAGCGGCTGCTGGAGCAGTCGCGAGGTCTGCCCCTCGAGGTCGATCACCTCGCGGGTCGCGTCGTCGAGGCTCTGCGCATGCACGAGCGCAGCGGGCCACGCGAGCGCGAGCCCGATGGGCAGGAGCGCGACGACGCGGCGGAGCCGCCGGCGCATCACTCTTCTCCCGACTCCTCGCTGGCCTCGCCGCTCCCTTCGCCGCTGCTGGTCTCCTCACCGCCGCGGCGCGTGGACTCGAGGCGCTCCACGTAACGAATGGCGGGGCGCTCCTCGAGCGGCGCCGTGGGGCCGCCCTTCTCGTAGCCCACGACGCGAATCGTGATCGCCTTCCCCTCCGGCGCGCTGAACGAGTAGTTGGATCGCACGCGGAAACGGTACCCCTTGAGGTACGAGAAGATGCCGTAGCCGTGGCCCCGGTACTCGAGGTTGACGGTCAGCGTGTGCTCGCCCGGGACGATGCTCCCGTCGTAGATGTCGGTCTCGCGGCGCTCGCCGAGCGAGCCCTCCTCGTCCGCCTTGCTGAAGATCCGGGCTCCGTCGAGCGCGTAGACGGCCTTCACGAGTCGGTAGGACGAGCTCATCCGGTTCTCGTGGATGATCACGGCCTGCGCGCCAGCGACCACGCCCTGCAGCACGGTCTCGGCGAGGAGGGAGAGGCGCGCCTTCGAGCGGAAGATCTGCTCCTTGAGCTCGTTGATGCGCTGCTCGAGATCGCGGAGCCGCACTGCGTAGGTCCCCGCATCCATCGAGTCGCCGCTCCCCGACGAGGCGGGGGGCGGGGTCGAGGGCGGCTCGCCCCCTTCGAGCTCGGGCGGCGTCTCCTCGAGCCCCTCGGCGGGCAGTTCGTCCTCCTGCGCGTTGGCGGGGTCGCCGGCCAGCAATCCCGCGACGAACACGGACGTGACGACTACGGACGTCGACAGCGCGATCATCCTTCGCATCGGGTCTCCGGGGCGTTGGCCAAGTTGAGGTCTCGCACGTGGGGGATGTAAGCGGAATCCCCCCGAAATCTCAAGGCCATATAGCAAGGCCGTTTTTGGGGGTCAACGCGGGCCGCGGCGCTAGAATCGCCAGCCGCTCCATGCCATCGGTGGCCCATAGATCGATCGGTGCCTCCGCCCGTCTAGACGTTCGAACGTACCGCGCCGGCTCACCCCCGAGGGCCGCCCGGTGACGAAGGAACACTCGGACGAGGAGCTGCTGAGGAGATTCAACGAGGGGGACGCCGACGCGTTCGCCGAGCTCGTCCGTCGCTACGAGCGCCCGCTCTACAACTTCATCCTCCGCTCGGTGCGGCGGCGCGAGCGGGCGGACGAGCTCCTCCAGGACGTCTTCCTGAAAGTCGTCCAGCGCTCGAGCGACTTCAAGGGACAGTCCAAGCTCTCCACCTGGCTCTACACGATCGCGAGGAACCTGTGCATCGACCACAGCCGCAAGATGGTCTTCCGCCGACACCAGTCCCTGGACGCTCCCCGGGCCGGGACCGAGGACGGGCCCACCCTCCTCGAGCGGACCGCGGCCGAGGGTGCGGAGCCCGATCGCGCGGCGGTGATGGAGGACCTCAAGCGGCGGATCGCGGACGCGATCGAGGAGCTGCCCGAGGAGCAGCGCGAGGTCTTCCTGATGCGGCACGTCCAGGGCATGCGGTTCAAGGACATCGCGGACGTGATCGGCGTGCCGGAGAACACCGTGAAGAGCCGGATGCGCTACGCGCTGGAGCGCCTGCAGCGAGCGCTGGCGGACTACCAAGAGTACGTTGACGAGCTGATGTGATGGACTGCGAAGCCTGCACCGATCGACTGGTGGAGCTGCTCTACGAGGAGCTCCCCGACGCAGACGCCGACGCGACCCGTGCCCACCTCTCCGGGTGCGAGGCGTGCTCACAGGCGTTCGCGCAGATCCGTGCGGGCAAGGGGCTCGCGGCGATGCTCGAGATGGCCGAGCCGCCGGCCTCGGTCCTCGATGCGGTGATGGCGGCGGCCCGAGAGCGCGTGGCCGATCGCGCGCCCGCGCAAGAGCCGGCGCACGAGCGGCCGGCGACCGCGCCGCGGCCGGACGACGAGGAGTCGAGCGGTCCGTGGGCGGCGTTCCTGAAGTGGGTGGGCGGGTTCGCGATGCGCCCGCAGCTCGCGATGGCGCTGACGCTGCTGCTCATCGTCGGCCTCGGCATGTGGTACCTGCCGACGCTGCGCCAGAGCGACCCCGCGGACTCGCACGCGATCGTCGATCCCGCGCCGGGCGACGAGGCCGGCCCCTCGACCTCGCTGGTCCCCGCCGAGCCGCTGGACCTCGAGGCGGATCCTCGAACCGGACGGATCCGCACCCGCGAGGACGAGGCCGCCGAGGACCGCGTCGCGGCGGTGCGCCCTGCCCCGCCCGCGCCGACCCCGGAGCCCGCACCCGAAGGCGCGGGCGAGCGGTCCGTTCCCCCCCCCTCGCCTGCGCACCCGGAGGGGCTGGCCGCCGGCGACCCCGCGGGCAGTCCGGGGGAGGTGGTGGAGGAGGCCTTGCCGGATCCTCGGATCGCGGAGCTGGACGTCGCGCCGGGCGAGACCGCGCCGCTGGCGCCGCAGCCGCAGCCGCGCCCCGCCGTGCGCCCGGTCGCGCCCACGATCGCCACGGAGGTCGAGACCGCGCCGATCGTGACGGCGCCGGCGCCGCCGCCGACGGGAGATCGCTACCGCGAGGGCCTGCAGCACTACCGCGAGCGCAACTATGGGCAGGCCGCCGAGGACTTCGAGTCGGTGATCGCTCGGCCGGGCCCGGATCCGCGGGTCATCCCGTCGGCGCTCCACCACCTCGCGCGGAGCCAGCGCGCGGGCGGCAACTGCGCGGCGGCCGTGCGGACCTACGAGCGCCTGCTCGCGCAGCATCCCGGGTACTCGGGGACGGGCGAGGCGATGATCGAGGGCGCCGGCTGCTACCAGCGGATCGGGCGGCTCGACGACGCGCGGCGCCTCCTCGAGCGAGCGCGGAGCGTCCCCTCGGTCGCGTCGCAGGCGCAGCGCATGCTCGTGGTGCTCGCGCAGCAGGAGCGGGGACGCGAGGCGGTCGACGAGGCGTCCGACTACGACGTCTCGTCAGCCCCGCCGCCCCAGTAGCTCGCGGAGCGCGCCTGCGAGCCCGCGTTTCTCCCGCAGCTCGAGCCCGCACGTTCGGAAGGCCTCGACGAGCGCGTCGGCAACGGTGGGCGCGGTCGCCATGAGCGCCAGGTCGACGCGGGCCTCCTCAGCGAGATCGCGCCACGCCTCGCCGAGCCCGACGAAGATCGCGCGCACCCCGAGCATCGTGCAAGTCGAGTGGACGGCGAACACCTGCGCGAACCGCTCTCGATCGGGCTCGGCGAGCCCGCGCAGATCCACGACGCACGCGCGCGCATCACCCGCGAGGAGCGCGCGACCGAGCTCGTCGACGCGCCGCCCGAGCTCGTCGGGATCGTGCTCGCCACGCACGAAGAACGCGAAGCAGCGCGGTGCGAGCTTCGCGAACGGGACCGCGTCGGCGGCCCGGCGGGCGCCGCGCTCGCGCTCGCGCTCCTCGCATGCCCGAACGTACCCGTCGATCACGGTCGCCCTGAGGGCGGGCTCGATCGGCGTGAGATCGAGGGTGCCGCGGAGCCCGTCGACGATGGCGGGCGCGATCCCGAGCGCGGCCGCCGGCGTCACCTCGAGGAAGGCGGCCCGGCGGCCGAGGAGGCTCGCGAGCGTCAGCGCCTCGCGGAGCGCGGGCCCTTCGACGTCCGGCAGCGGACCACTGCCCACCGCCTCGACGATCGCCGCGATCACCGTGCTCGCCTCGGGCCGCAAGGCCTCGACGGCCGCCCGATCGGTCGTCGTGGCCGCGAGCTCCGCGAAGCGTAGACCGAAACGCTCGGCTCGCCCTCGTTCGTCGTCCCCCTCGGCCACGCGCCCACCATAGCGCGACGCCTTCCGAGGCGAGAGCGGACCTGCTACATCGCGCCGGATGTCGGTCGTCGTGCAGAAGTTCGGAGGTAGCTCGGTCGCGGATGTCGCGAAGCTCGAGCGCGTGGCGGAGAAGGTCGTCGCGACGCGCCGGAGCGGCGTCGACGTGGTGGTCGTGATCTCGGCCATGGGCAAGACCACCGACCAGCTGCTCGCGCTCGCGCACGAGGTCGACGCGAACCCGCCGAGGCGCGAGCTCGACATGCTGCTCACGACGGGCGAGCGCGTCTCCATGGCGCTCTTGTCCATGGCGATCCAGAAGCGCGGCTGCGACGCGATCTCGTTCACCGGGTCGCAGAGCGGGATCATGACGAACGACCGCCACTTCGACGCCCGGATCATCGAGGTGCGGCCCTGGCGGATCGAGGACGAGCTCGCGCGCGGGCGCGTGGTGATCGTCGCGGGCTACCAGGGCATGAGCTACCGGCGCGAGATCACCACGCTGGGTCGGGGCGGCAGCGACACGACCGCGATCGCGCTCGCCGCCGCGCTCGGGGCCGAGCGCGCCGAGATCTACAGCGACGTCGACGGCGTGTACTCGGCCGACCCGCGTGTGGTCCCGGACGCGAAGCACCTCCCGGAGGTGACCTACGAGCAGATGCAGGAGATGGCGGAGGCCGGCGCGAAGGTGCTGAACTCCACCGCGGTGGACTTCGCGAAGCGCGCGCGCATCGCCATCCACGCGCGCTCGACGTTCCAGGAAGGCCGCCAGACCGTCGTCCACGAGGGCGCGACCGACTCCGCGCCCGCGGTGGTCGGGCGCAAGGACCTCGCCCGCCTGCGGGTCGACGCGGCGCGCCTCGAGCTCGCGCTCCGAGCGGCAGGGGAGCTCGGGCTCAGCGTGCGCGAGAGCGCGCTCGACGGGGCCGAGGCGCACCTCCTCGTGACCACGAGTGGCCCCGACTGGGGAGCCACGCGCAGCGCGCTCGAAGCGCGCGGCCTGCACATCGAGAGCGACCTGGGCGCGGTCACCGTCGTGGCGCCCGAGCTCGGAGGGCACCCCGCCACGATGGCCGCGGCGATGGCGGCGCTGACCGAGGTCGCGATCCCGCTCCGCGGGGTGCACACCGCGCCGCTCCGGTGGACCGGGATCGTCGAGGCCGCCCGCGTGGACGACGCGGTCCGTGCGGTCCACGCGGCCATGGAGTAGACGGCGAAGATGACCGCGCAGATCCTCGTAGTCGACGACGAGAAGAACATCCGGCGCACGCTGCGGATGGTGCTCGAGGGCGAGGGCTACGAGGTCGAGGAGTCCGGCTCGGCCGAGGAAGGCCTCGCGCGCGTCCGTCAGGGTGGGATCGACCTCGTGATCCTCGACGTGCGCCTCCCGGGCATGAGCGGACTCGACGCGCTCGCGCCGCTGCGCGCGTTGGACGCGGAGCTCCCGGTGCTGATGATCTCGGGGCACGCGAGCGTAGGCGAGGCGGTTCGCGCGGTGCAGACCGGCGCGACGGACTTCTTCGAGAAGCCCCTCGATCGCGATCGCGTGCTCGTGCGCGTCAAGAACGCGCTCGAGACGCGCCGCTTGCGGGTCGAGGTCACCCGACTGCGCGCGGGCCTCGAACGGAAGAACGAGATGATCGGGGCCAGCCCGATCATGCGGCAGCTCTACGCGGCGATCGAGAAGGTCGCGCCGACGACGGGCCGCGTCCTCATCACGGGGGAGAGCGGGACGGGCAAGGAGCTCATCGCGCGCGCGCTCCACCGGCTGAGCCCGCGCGCCGATCAGGCCTTCATCAAGGTGAACTGCGCCGCGATCCCGACCGACCTGATCGAGAGCGAGCTCTTCGGCTACGAGCGCGGCGCGTTCACGGGCGCGCAGGGCCGGCGCAAGGGTATGTTCGAGCTGGCCGACGGGGGGACGCTGTTCCTCGACGAGATCGGCGACATGAGCGCGAGCGCGCAAGCCAAGGTGCTGCGCGCGCTCCAGAGCGGAGAGATCACGCGCGTGGGGAGCGAGCAGCCCATCGCCGTGGATGTTCGCGTGGTCGCCGCGACCAACAAGGATCTGGAGCGCGCCGTCGCCGAGGGGACCTTCCGAGAGGATCTCTTCTTCCGCCTCGCGGTCGTCCCGCTGCGCAGCCCGTCGCTGCGCGAGCGGCGTGAGGACATCTCTGCGCTCGCGAAGAGCTTCCTCGATGAGTTCTGCGCCGAGAACGGGCTGCGCCCCAAGCCGGTCGACCCGGCGGTGTGGGAGCAGCTCGCGCGCAAGCCGTGGCCGGGCAACGTCCGCGAGCTGAAGAACGTGGTCGAGCGAATGGCGATCCTCAGCGGGGACCGGATCACCATCGAGGATCTCCCCGCCGACGGGAAGCTCGCGCGCGCCGCGCCCGAGCCGGAGAGCCCGCCGAGCGCGATGCCCGCAGACGCGTACGACGACGATCGACGGCTCACGCTGCGCGAGTACCGCGACCGCGCGGAGCGCCGCTACATCGAGGCCACGCTCGACGAGTGCGTGGGCAACGTCTCGAAGGCCGCGGCGCTGCTCGGCGTCGAGCGCACGAACCTCCACAAGAAGATGCGCTCGCTCGGCGTCGTGCGGGACTAGTCGCCGCTCGGTCAGCCGGCGACGGCGCCCGCCGCGACCGGGTCGAGCTTCGCGCGGAGGAACTCGACGAGCGCGTCCATCTCGAACGGCTTCGGTAGAAAGCCGAGGACACGGATCTCGGCGCGCTCGAGCTGCCGCTGCGAGAGGTGGTAGGCGCTCGTGAGGACGATCGGCACCACGGGATGGCGAAACCGCATCCGACGGCAGAGGTCGAGCCCGTTGATGCCGGGCATCATGAGGTCGACGATCGCCATGTCGACGGTCTCGCGCGCGAGGACATCGAGCGCCGCCCGGCCATCCTCCGCCTCGAGGACGGTGTACCCCTCGATGCGCAGCCCGATGGCCAGCGCCTTTCGGTGGTTCACCTCGTCGTCGACGATGAGGATACGGCGGGACATGGACCACCAACCTAGCAACGGCCATGCCTCCGAGTGGTGACGCGGATCAACCCCAAGAAACTGGGCTCTCCAGGGCCAGGCGGGCCGCCACCTGAAAGTCGGGGTTGCAGACTTGAAAGCGTCAGCCGACGGAGAGGCGCTTCATCTTCCGCCAGAGGGTGGTCGCGCTGAGGCCGAGCAGCTCCGCGGCCCTCTCCTTGTTGCCCTCGACCTCTCGCAGGACGGCCTCGATGGCCTCGCGCTCGGCGCGGTCCACGACGTCCGCCAGCGTCTCGTGCGCGGATCGACCCGGCGGCGCGGCGGAGTCCCGCGCCTCGGGAGGGATGACGTCGTCGAGGCTGACGATGCCGTTGAGCGAGAGCGCGACGCCCTGCTCGACCATGTTCTCGAGCTCGCGGATGTTGCCGGGGTAGTCGTAGCGGAGGAGGTAGTCCATCACGCCCTCCCCCAGCTCGACGTGGCGACGCATCTTCTTGCTGAACTTGTCGAGGAAGAACTCGACGAGCTGCGGGATGTCCTCTTTGCGCTCGCGCAGCGGCGGCAGGATGAAGCGCGCGACGGCCAGCCGGTAGAAGAGATCCTGGCGGAAGCGCTTCTCCTCGATCGCGCTCTTCAGCTCCTGATTCGTCGCCGCCACCACGCGCACGTCGACGAGGATCGCCTTGTTGTCGCCGAGCCGTCGGATCTCCCCCTGCTGGATCGCGCGCAGGAGCTTGGCCTGGAAGCTGATCGGGGTCTCCGCGATCTCGTCGAAGAAGAACGTGCCGCCGTTGGCCTCCTCGAAGAGGCCCTTGCGCGCGCCAATCGCCCCCGTGTAGGCGCCGCGCACGTGGCCGAAGAGCTCGCTCTCGAGGAGCGTCTCCGTGATCGCCGCGCAATTCACGCTGACGAACGGTTTGTCGGCGCGCTCCGAGTTCGCGTGGATCGCGCGCGCGACGAGCTCCTTGCCGGTGCCGCTCTCGCCCGTGATCAACACCGTCGTGTCGGTCGGCGCGATCCGCACGATGCGGCCGAGCACGTCGCGGATCGGGGCCGAGCGGCCGATGATGTTGTCGAAGCGGTAGCGCTCGCGGAACTCCGCGGCCATGACGCTCATCTCGCCGGCGAGCTTGCGCTTCTCGGTGGCGCGCTCGACCTTCACCAACAGCTCCTCTTCGGCGAAGGGCTTCTGGATGTAGTCGTACGCGCCGATCCGCATCGCCTCGACCGCGCTCTCGATCGTGCCGTACGCGGTCATCACGATGACCTCGGTGAGCGGGGAATGCTCCTTCACGAAGCGCAGGACGTCGATGCCGTCCTTGCCGCCCATCTTCAGGTCGGTGAGGACGATGTCGTACGCGTCCTGGGCGGTCATGTCGCACGCCTCCTCGCCGCTCCCCGCCTCGTCCACGTCGTAGCCGGCGCTCCGCAGCATCATGCTGGTGGTCGTGCGCATGTTGCGCTGATCGTCGACGACGAGGACCTTGCTCATGCCGGTGCCCGATTTGTCGCCTCTGTGGGGGCGCGGTTCAAGTGTCGTCCGGATCGAAGCCGAGGGGGGGGCCCTCCATCGGGAGGGCACGAGGCGTCAGGCTGCGCTGCAGCTCGCGGCCGATCTGGCGCAAGTTGTCTTCCGATCGCTGCTGCGCCCAGACCGCGTAGCCGGCGAGCACGACCGCGACGAGCGAGAGCGCGACGGCGACGATCGCGAGCATGCGGGTCGTCCGTTCACTCACCGCCGTCTCCGGGCTCGGCGATCGCTTGCTCCACGTAGCCCGCGGGATCGTCGAGGATCCGGATCGCCGCGGGCGGCCCGGCGAAGCGGCCGCTGACCGCTTCGAAACCCCACTCCGATCCGTCGTAGGGGAGCCTCAGCTTGGGCGTCACCTCGTACACGCCGGCCCGATCGAACGCGTGCTCGGGACAGAACACGCGCGCGTCGAGGACCTCGCTCCAGCCGACGCGCGGGGTCACGCGGCGATACAGGTCGGCGATCGGCGCGCCGCCCCACGGCTCGAGGCGGCAGGCGAAGTCCGCGCCGGGTCCGGAGACGCGAAAGGAGAACGAGTCCGGCCGGAGGTAGAGTCGCGCGGTGCCGGTGCGCGCCCGCACCGAGACGCGGAACGACAGCGACGTCGCGCGGGACGCGGACGCGGTGGAGAGCACGACGTCGATCGGCGCGGGCCCGGGCTCGGGCGCCGTGCGCGAGGTCGTGAGGGGCTCGATCGGGGGAAGCGCGAGGGCCGCGGGGCGGATCCCTCCGGTCCACTCGCGAGAGGCCGTGTCCGGCACGCGCGCGACCCAGAGGCGCGAGGTCCCGCGTCGCCATCCGTAGCGCGGCCGCACCTCGGCGCCGGCGACGATCGCGCTCGCCGCGCGACCGGTGCAGTACATGCGGAGGTCGACCCACTCGCGCCACACCTCGCCGGGTCGGAGCGTGCGCGTGCGCGCCGCCGCCGCGTGACGCGGGGCGCGCGGGTGCCGGCACGCGAAGCGCCTGCGCGAGCCGGTCGGCTGAACCTCGAACGCGAGCAGCCGGCGATCCACGACCGCCTCGATCGCGCGCTCCGCGCGCAGCGTGACCACGACCCGGTACGGGCGCGCGGTCCCGTCCCGTGCGGCCCATGGCTCGACCGTGAGCCCCGCGAGGTCGTCCGCGCGCGCGGGCGCGGCCCAGGCGAGCAGCGCCATCCACGCGACGAAGACCAGCCCGCGGCTCATGCGACGAACACCCCTTCCACGGCCCGCTCCACCTCGGCGCGGATCGCCTCGGGGAACACGAGCCGCGGCCGGACGATGGTCTGGTTGCGGAGCTGTCGCAACAGGAAGGACACCTCCCCGAGGCGGCGCAGCGGCTGCCTGCTCAGGAGAACCCAGAGGCCCTCGGCAGAGTCCTCGGTCGGCTCCGCGTAGGGAGTATCGGTCGGGACGTCGAGCCACACGTGCAGGTCGGGCCGCAGCCCCTGCGCGCGCGCGACCTCGTCCGCGCGGTCCTTCGCCTCGCGCCAGCGCCGCGGGGCGTCGGCAGACCCGTCCGGGAGCGGGATCGTCTTGGGGAGCCGGCGGTGGCGCAGGCGCGCCGCGAAGTCCGCGAGCAGCGGGTCGGAGGCGCCCTCCCACGCCGCCGAGCAGCTCATGATCGTCGGGTCGTCGAGCGCGAGGTAGGCGCCGAGCGCGAGCGGCTCGCCGCGCACTGCCCGCCGGAGGGCCTCGGGCGTTCCGTCGGGCGCGTCGCCGCTCTGGATCAGCTCCGCGAGCCGCCTGAACATCCCGTGGATCAGGCACTCGGCCGCGCGCGTGGCCTTGTGGTGGTAGACCTGCTGGTACATGAACTGCCGCGCGAGGAAGAAGCTCTCGATCGGCGGCAGCCCCTTGCGGCCCTCGATCGCGAGCACGAACCCGTGGCCCTCGAGCTCGGCGAAGCTCAGCGCACGCAGCAGCCAGTCGAGATCGTAGAGCCCGTAGCGCACGCCGGTCATCTGGCTGTCGCGCAGGAGGTAGTCGCAGCGATCGACGTCGAGCGTCCCCGACACCGTGCGGCCCAGCCACCCGCGCGGATCGTCGCCCGTCAGGAGCCGCGACACGCGCGCGGCCATCCCGGCCGACAGGCCCTCGAGCGCCTCGTGCACGTCGCTCGCGGGATCGAGCACCACCTCCACCGTCCACGACTCGTGCGCGCGCGCCCCCGGCACGACCTCCTCGAAGAGGTGCGAGAACGGCCCGTGGCCGACGTCGTGGAGGAGCGCGGCCGCGAGCGCGTCGCGTCGAGCCTCGCCGTCGAGGCGGAGCGCGCTCGGGAGCGCGGCCTGCCGCGGCCCGAGGTGCTGCTGCAGCCGGACCATCACGTGCGCTGCCCCGAGCGCGTGCGCGAAGCGAGAGTGCTCCGCGCCGGGGAACACCAGCGAGGTCAGGCCGAGCTGGCGGACCCTCCGCAGACGCTGGACCTCTCGGGTCGCGAGCAGCGCCGCGACGACGCGCTCGTCGTCGCCCTCGAAGGCGACGAGACCATGGATCGGGTCGCGGAGAATCATCGGGACGCACCGTAGTGTTAGCTTCCCGACATGCGCAAACGCGCCATCGTGCTCGGGCTCTGGCTCGCCCTCGCGCTCGCGGCGCCCGCGCGGGCGCAGGACGTCCCGGAGGGCGACCCCCTCGTCACCTCGCTCCGCGGGCTGGTCGCGGCATCCGGCCTCGCCGAGCAGGTCGGCGTGTCGGTCGTGGATCTCCGTACGGGGCACCCGGTGTTCCAGCACCACGCGGAGCGACCGATGAACCCCGCGTCCAACCAGAAGCTCGTCACCGCGTTCGCCGCTCTGCGGCTGCTCGGCGCGGAGCACACCATGCGAACGGCCGCGCAGGGCCGCGTCGAGGGCGGCGCGGTCACCGGGGGCCTCGCGCTGCGCGGCCTCGGCGATCCCGATCTCGGCTTCGGCGAGCTGGTGTCGCTCGCGCGCGACGTGCGGCTCGCGGGCGTCGATCGCGTAGACCGCGTGATCGTCGACGCCACCTACTTCGACGAGCGGATCCTCCCGGCAGCGTTCGAGCAGCAGCCCGACGAGGTGGCGGCCTTCCGCGCGCCCATCGGCGCCGTGTCCGTCGACCGCAACGCCTACGTCCTGCGCGTGCTGCCCGGCCCCGCGGCCGGGGCACCGGCGCGCGTGGAGCTCCTCGGAGCGCCCTACTTCGCGGTGACGAATCGGATCACGACGAGCGCGGGCGGTGCGCCGAACGTGATCGCCGACCAGCGCGCGAGCGAGTCGGGATCGCAGATGGTCTT
>JAYRVK010000192.1:0-2032 GCA_041918555.1 Sandaracinaceae bacterium | reverse complement strand
TCAGGTGCTTGACGATCAGCCCGAGCATGTTGGAGCTCAGCGCGCGCGCACTGACCGGCGCGCGCATCAGCTGACGGTGCGGACCGCGCAGGCGCTCGATCACATCCCACTTGGCGAAGGCATAGACGATCACTGTCAGCTCCGGGCGCAGCGCGCGCTCGAGTTCCGAGACCGCCTGCTCTCGACCGTGCAAACCATCGCGCCCGTGCTCGAGGTGGAGGGCGTGCTCATCGCGGGCTCCGAGGTGCCGAACCTCCTCGAGCCGCGCGCTGCGTCCACGCTCGTGGTGTCGCAGGATCTCGACGTGGCCATCCCCATCTCGCGCCACGCGGAGGTGAAGGCGCGCCTCGCGACGCTCCATGGCTTCGCGCCCGCGCCCGAGGAGCCGTCGGTCTGGCTCCCTCACGATCCGCGGCTGCTGGAGGTCAACTTCATCGGGATGGATCCCGGCGGAACCGATCCCACTTCGCTGAGCGTCCTCGAGGACGCGGAGCTCCCGCTCATGGTGTTCGGCGGTCTGTCGCTGCTGCGACCCGGGCCGATCGTCGAGGTCGACGGCGCGCGCGCGCGGCTGCCGCGTCCCGCCGGGCTGATCGCCGAGAAGCTCCTCACCGAGCGCTCCGAGCTCAAGGGCGCGCGCGATCTGCTCGTCGTGCTCGCGTTGCTCCTCGCGTCGCGCGACGCGGACCTCGAGGAGCTCGCGATCCTCATGGGCACGCTCGCCCCGGACCTGCGCGCGCACGCGCGTCACAACCTCGTGTTGCTCTCGATGGCCACGGGACTCCCGGGCATGCCCGATCCCGTCGCGCACCGCGCAAAGGTCGCTGCGCTGCTGGCGCGCCTGGAGGCGCCGTGACCGATCCGATCGCCCGGCTCCACGCGCGGGCCGCGAAGATCCGCGCGCGGCGTGCGCTCTTCGCGTGGGAGCTGCGGCAAGCGGGGCGCGCCAAGGGCGCGTTCTTCCGGCTCGCGGCCGCGCTCGCGCGCGCGGAGCGCGGCTTCGCGGTCGACGAGCGCGAGCTCCGCGAGCTCGCCAGGGAGGGCTGGCCCGAGGACCCCGCCGGGCGCGACCTCGAGCCGCCCCGCGAGATCCGTCTCGTGAGCGCCGCCCGCGCCGCGCGCCTCGCGACCGCGCGTCCGTTGTCACTGCGCATGGACGAAGCGCTCCTGTCCGAGCGCTTCCTCGTGCTCGTGCCGTTCCCGCCGTGGGCCGTGGAGCCTCGCGTGCCGTGAGGCGGTGACGCTCTCGTCGCTCACGCTCCGGAGGAGACGAGGAGCGTCGCCGGCTCGACGCCGAGCGCCTCGGCGACCTTCTCGAGCCAGTCGACGGTCGCGGCGCGGCGTCCTGCGAGGACGGCGTAGAGATGCGATTGGCTGACGCCCGCGAGGTCCGCCAACGTGTTCAAGGGAACCCCGCGCCGGGAGGCGATGCGCCGGATGTTGGCCGCCAGCACCGAGCGGACGCGCGGGGTCGGGGACACGGATCGAACGCTACGGGCACCCCACGTGCGCCCGATGTCGCATGCAGCACTGCTGGATGAAGGAGTATGCTCGCTGCCGACACAACGCGAGGCGCTTCCCAGGGAGGCCGTTGATGAGCGAGACGAACGACGAGTGCGCGCCGGCCGTGCTTCCCCGCGGCGATGATGGGCTCTGCGGTTATCATCGCGAGGGCACCGTGATCTCTTCGACCACACGAGTGCGTCGCCGCTCGCGGGCGGGCACCCGACGAGGGCGCGGCGCCGTCGTCGGGGATGCGAGGATCCGGCGTGCCGCGGAGGAGGAGTCAAGATTCGCTGCGGGGGCAACGAAGGTTGCATTGCTGCATCGGCTCGCCACGATCCTCGCGATCGCCCTAGGCTGCGACGAGGGCGACCCCACGGGACCGCCCCCGATCCAGCTCCCCGAGGACGCGGTGCTGCCGACGCAGCCGGTGGGCACGCTGCCCGGGGAGCTGGCCGCGGACGCCGACGGCAACGCGGTCTGGACGATGCCCCTCGCGGTGCCCCCGGGCCGGGCCGGGATGGAGCCC
>JAYRVK010000191.1:0-4181 GCA_041918555.1 Sandaracinaceae bacterium | reverse complement strand
GTCGGGCACCAGTCGAAGGTCGCGCGGCGGGGGCCCGAGTTCGCGAGGGTCGCGCCCTCGGGCGGCTCGGTGCGCGTGCCGATGTCGACGTCGGTCGAGTCGTCGTCGCGGACCTCCACGTCGAACTGCACGCACGGCTCGCGCTCGACGTCGTACGGCCCGCCCGCGCCGGGGCGCACGAAGACCGGGGCCGAGTCCGACGACGGCAGCACCTCGACGAGCGCGGTCTCGCGGTCGAGCTCGCTCCCCCCCCCCCGATCCCGACAGGATGAACGTGAGCTCGTGCGTCCCCACGTGGCTCGAGATCGGCGCCCAGCGGAACACCGCGCCGCCGGGCTCGGTGCTGAGGGAGTGCACGCGATCGAACATCGGGAGATCCGGCGCCTCGACGCGCAGCTCGACCGCGCGCCCCTCCGGGTTGTCGATCGCGATGGTGACCATGAGGATCTCGTTGACCCTCACGGTCTGCGCGCCGATCGGCTGGAGGCTCACCCCGCTGCCTTCGGCGCAGGCGGTGAGGAGGAGGAGCGCGAGGAGTCCCGGGAGTCGCGGCCAAGCCATGGGGCAGAGTGTAGACGACGGCCCGGGCGGCGCGAACGGTCCTCGTCGCGGGGCGAGCTCGACCACGCGGTCCGCGAGCTCGAGGGGCTCGGGTGGCCTTCGAGCCGGGGCAGCGCAAGGGACGTTGCGGTCCGCGAGCACCCCCGCCGCCGAGGCGGTCGACGCGAGGGTCATCGCGCTATGATCGCGGGCGTGACTCGAGGGATGGGGGTGATCGTGGCGCTCGGGCTCGCGGCGTCGGCGTGCACGTCGGAGGGGACGCTCGTGGTCCAGGTGCGCACCGATCTGTTGCCGGGGCGCGAGCTCGCCGCCGTCGTCGTCGACGTCACGGGGCCGGACGGACCGCCACGCTCCACGCGGACCGAGGCCGCCGCCGCGCGCGACTGGGGCACGGGCGTGCGCGTCGCGGAGCACGCCGGGCTCGCGCCGGGCTCCTACGCGCTCGACGTGCGGGCGCTCGATCGGGACGGCGGGCTCCTCGTGGGCCGCCCGGTGCGCGCCGACGTCGAGAGCGGCGTGCGGGTGGTGACGGTCCTGTTGACGCGCGCGTGCGCGGGGGTCGCGTGTCCGGCGGAGGGCGGCGACGCGACGCTGACCGCGTGCGTCGGCGGGCGGTGTGTCGCGGCGGGCTGTACCGAGGAGGACGCGAGCGCGTGCGGCGCGGGCGCCTGCGCGGACGCGAGCGAGTGCCCCGCGGTCGGGGGCGCGTGCGCGCGCGCGGAGTGCACCGCGAGCGGCGCGTGCGTGCCCGTGCTCGATCACGGCGCCTGCGCGGCGGGCGAGGTGTGCTCCGCGAGCCGGGGCTGCGCGCCGGCCGAGTGCGACCCGGCGCGCTTCCGCGACGTGGAGGAGCTCGGAGAGCTCGTCGCGGGCACGAGAGCCCACATGTACGGCGCGTCGGTCACCGCCGACGGGCTCGAGGTGGTGTTCACGGACGGCTACGACGTGTTCCGCGCGCGGCGCGCGACGTGGACCGCGCCCTTCTCGGAGATCGAGGCCGACTGGGACCTCAACCTCGGCGTGACGAACGGCGAGCCCTCGATCTCGGCCGACGGGCTCCGCGTGGTCTTCGCGGCCGATGTCGCAGGGGACGGCATCACCTCGCTCTACACGGCGTCGCGGCGGACGCGCGACGAGCCGTTCGGCGTCGCGGTGCCCCTCGCCTACACGAGCACGGGGGAGCCCTTCGAGAGCGGCCCGGATCTCTCCGCCGACGAGCTCGTCCTCGTGTTCAACGCGGGCGTGGAGGGACGAGAGACGCAGACCCTCTACCTCGCGACGCGGGACGACCCCACCCAGCCGTTCGGGCCGCCCGTCGCGATCCCCGGCCTCACGCCCGCGGGCAGCCAGCACTACGCGTCGCTCTCGGCGGACGGGCTCACCCTGTACTACGCGGCCGGCGCCGACGGCGGCCCGATCCGGATCCACGTCGCGCACCGCGCGAGCCGCGCCGAGCCCTTCACGGGCGGGACGCCGGTCGAGGGGCTCGACGACGCGATGGCGTTCCTCCACGCCGCGGACCCGGACGTCTCGTTCGACGGCACGAAGCTGTACTTCAACCTCGGCGACACGACCTCGTCGCGCATCCACGTCGCCCACCTCGACTGCGCGCCGTAGCACGCGGCGCCTCGAGGCTCCGGAGTGGCCGCTCGCGTAGCCAGCGCGGGCGGCCGTTTTCCCGCCGGATCCTCGGGGTGCGCGGGTGGCACGAGGCTCGCGGTACGACCTCGCATGCGACCCTCCGTCCGCACCGCGCTCTCCACGCTCCTCGTCTGCGCCGCCCTCGCCGGGTGCGCCGAGCCCGCCGAAACGACGCCCGACGAGGTCGACCTCCCGGGCTTCGCCGACTACCTCGACGACAAGGCCGACACCGGGTACGTCGGCACCCGCGCCGCGGAGCTCGAGGCGTCGTTCGGGGGCCGCGTCCGCGTGCTCCTGCCCGAGCGCAGCGCCGCGGACCTCGAGACGATCGCGGCGGCGCTCCGCGCGGATCCGCGGAGCTGGGAGCACCGCGCGATCACCGCGCAGGTCACCGAGCAGATCAAGTACGCGCGCAACGCGCTGCGCGCCGAGGACCTCAACCTCAACCTCGAGGGCGGCTCGCCGACGTTCTCGGCGATCGACGTCGTCGAGGGCGGCCTCGATCTGCACTACTCGGTCTCGGTCGAGGCGCTCGTGAAGTTCAAGGACCTCGAGGCGCGCGGGCTCACGCCGCAGGACCTCGTGGGCCGCGTGGTCTCGCCGCGCCTCCCGCTCGTGCCGGGCGGCCTGTTCGAGCGCGTGCGCGCGGCGTGCGCGACGGATCCCGACGCCCCGAGCGGCACCGTCGCCGAGGCCGACCTCGGCGCGCACAACCTCTTCTACTACTGGGATCCCGCGCGGATGGGCTGCCCGCTGACCGACGCCGACCTCGTGACCGGCTCGTACACGGTGCACTCCTCGCTCGACGCGCCGACCGTGTACCCCGAGTACGACCGCCTCGTCGCCGACGGCCGCGTCGACATGGTCGCGATCTTCGGCCAGATCGAGCACGGCGTGCTGAACCCCTACGACTGGGGCTTCCGCTCCTTCAACGACTTCACGCGCCTGTGGGAGCGCCGGGGGTTCCGCCGGGTCGAGACGATGCCCGAGAACCGCGGGCACCGCCTCGAGCGCACCTTCGAGGGCGGCCTCGTCGTGCGCCTCACGATGTACACGCCGGTGAGCTTCGCCGACGACGTCCCGCGCGATCAGTCGAACGAGGTCTTCCGCGCGGCGATCCGTGACAACGAGATTGTCTACTACAACGGCCACGCGTTCTACGGATCGCTCAACGTCCTCGACGAGCGCACCGCGTACCCCGAGGACCGCTACCAGATCATCTTCATGGACGCGTGCTGGTCGTACGCCTACTACACCAAGCAGATCTTCCGGAACCGCGCGACCGAGGCGGACCCCGAGGGCTACGCGCTCGTCGACGTGTTCAACAACACCGAGCCCGGCATCACGGGGAGCGAGCACACCGCCGTCGTCGCGTACGAGCAGATCCTCGACGGCGCGGCGGCCGTCCACGCGGGGCGCGACGCGACGATCTACTCGTGGAACAACGTCGTGCGGTACATGAACGAGCACGCCGAGCTGCGCGCGCGGCAGCGCACGACGCACCCGGATCCCGAGATCTACGGGGTGAGCGGCGTGTCCACGAACGCGTGGCGCCCGGGCGGCCCGGTGACGCCGCCGCCCGCGGGCGGGATGCGCTTCGAGAGCACGACGCGCGTGGAGATCCCGGACGCGGATCCGGCCGGCGCACAGAGCGTGATCGTGGTGCCTGACGGGCTCGCCGACGTCGCCGCGCTCAGCGTCGCGATCGACGTCGAGCACACCTACGTGGGCGACCTGACGGTGACCCTCGAGCACGCGGGCCGCACGGTGACCCTGCACGAGCACGCCGGCGCGGGGACGGACAACCTCTCGCTCCGCGTCACGCCGTCGGACTTCGCGGGCCTCTCGTCCGCGGGCGAGTGGAAGCTCCGCGTCGTCGACTCGGCCGAGGTGGACACGGGCGCGATCACCGGCTGGTCGATCACGCTCTGAGTCGACCCCACGCCTCGCGGTGCCGCACCCGCGCCCGCGCCCGCGCC